>NZ_JAXCLE010000020.1:0-59860 GCF_037027585.1 Solibacillus ferritrahens
ATCGGGAGGTCTTTATGGCGTGCGCAATTTTTGGGTAAGGGAGGGGGTACCCCCTCCCTTACCCAAAAATCTATTCAACACCTAAAATATTTTCTAAAAAGCTATTGACTGGAGGTAAGAAGGCACTTACTTAAAAGTAAGCACCCTCAGCTCTTCATATTATTGCAGTGTATAGCGTACTAATACTGTACCCGTACGTGATTCTCCTACTAGTTTCAGTAGTTTTGCGCCTTCTAATTCTTTTGTGAAGCGCAGCGATTTTGAAAGGAATTGCTCCTCTTCTTCAGAAAGCTTCACATCGCTTAAGCCAACATCTGCTTTCCCGAAGTTTGTGAAAATTTGTCCATCCAGTGCGACAGTTTTTGGTACGTAGATTTCTACTGAACCTGCTAAAGCACGGGCTTTAATTTTATGCGCCTCTGGGCTCGTTGTTGTAACGACCACATGTCCATTTACAGATTCCGCCTCTACTTCCTTTAATTCACCGTCGATGTAGATGCGTCCATTTGCTGTTTCCGCTTCTAAATCGTCGCCTTTCACATGACGAGCTTCTACCGCACCGTTGCTCGTTTGCAATTCTGCATGATCGAAAGTCGCGTTTTCAAGTCGAACTATACCGTTATAAGTACGCGCTTTAATTAACTTTGCATCCATCTGTTCAATCGATATACTGCCTGTTAATAATCGAGCGATAAATACATCGTAATGTTTTTCTGGAATAGCAAGTTGCACATTTAACTGTGTAAATTTATTTGCAGACTGAATAAATAATTTTTCATTCGTCAATGTCGATAAATTTTCAGTGACTTGCGTAATTGTTTCTTCCTGAGTACCTTTTTGTGGTGTCTTCCCGAAAATATTCACTGTCACCAATTCATCAGTTGCTCTTACTACATCCACTTTACCATTTGCGACCTCTAACTCAATGCTTTTAATATCAGAGACAGGATATGCAAATGTTTTTGTAAATTCTACTTTTTCACCAAAAGGCGTTTCAATATCAAGATCCTTGAATTTTGATAAAGCTGCACCAACCAATCCAGTCATGCGTGTACTGAATTGTGATAAGTCCTGCTTAATATCTCCCATAAACTCGTCCATCTTTTTGTTGAATTCTTTATCATTGAATGATTTGCCGAAAATATCTTCAAATCCTGTTGTCTTACGCTTTTGTTTTTGTTCTTCAAAAATTGGTTCAGCCGTATGCGGTTCTTCCTTATGCTTTTCTTCAGCTAAAGGCGGCACTACTGGCGGTGGAGTGGATTCCTTTTGGGACGATAGCTTTTCTAGTAATACAATCGCCTCTTCTGCTGAAATTGTACCGTTTTCAACTAATTGTAAAATACGTTTACGTTCTTCTTGCATAAAAAAATTCCTCCCTCTACTTCGTATATAGTTATTATACGAGGAGGGAGGATAAAAAGTTTCGTTTGCGCTCTTAGTTTTTTAATCTATTTACTTTTTGCTGCCTTAATTTTCGAAGACATTCGCTCGCGGTCACGCTCTAAAATAGGTTTTAAATAGCGCCCCGTATAGCTTTCCTTCACTTCCGAAATTTCCTCCGGCGTGCCGGTTGCTAAAATTGTACCTCCGCCTTCTCCACCTTCAGGACCTAGGTCAATTATATAGTCTGCTGTCTTAATTACATCTAAATTATGCTCAATGACAAGCACCGACTCTCCACTCTCCACTAAACGCTGCAGTACGATAAGCAGACGGGAAATATCATCTGCATGTAATCCTGTCGTTGGCTCATCCAAAATATAAAACGACTTTCCGTTTGAACGACGATGCAATTCAGAAGCCAATTTTACACGTTGCGCTTCCCCGCCCGATAATGTAGTCGCAGGCTGCCCCAGCTTCACATAGCCAAGTCCGACATCGACAATCGTTTGCAATTTCCGTTGAATTTTCGGTATGTTTCCGAAAAACTCCAACGCATCCTCAACTGTCATTTCTAAAATATCGGAAATGTTTTTATCTTTATATTTTACTTCCAACGTTTCACGATTGTAGCGCTTTCCGTGGCATATTTCACACGGTACATAAACATCAGGTAAGAAGTGCATCTCGATTTTAATAATGCCATCCCCGCGACAAGCTTCACAACGACCGCCTTTTACATTGAAAGAAAATCGTCCTTTTTTATAGCCGCGGATTTTCGCTTCATTTGTCATGGCAAATACATCACGTATATCATCAAACACACCAATATATGTTGCTGGATTTGAACGTGGTGTACGTCCGATTGGAGATTGGTCCACATCTATGACCTTTTCCAGTTGCTCCAGCCCTTCGATTGATTTGTGTTTGCCTGGCTTTACTTTAGCGCGATTTAATTTTGATGCGAGTGCTTTATATAATATTTCGTTCACTAATGTGGATTTACCCGAGCCGGACACACCGGTAACGGCGATAAACTGGCCTAATGGAATATCGACATTGACGTTCTTCAGGTTATTTTCCGAAGCGCCTTTTATTGTTATTTTTCGACCATCCGATTGTCGACGTTCAAGTGGCAGTGGAATAAATTTCTTTCCGCTTAAATATTGACCGGTAATCGAATCTTTATTTTTCATTACTTGCTTCGGAGTACCTTGTGCAATGATTTGTCCACCATGTACACCTGCACCTGGTCCGATATCTATTAAATGATCCGCTGCCATCATTGTATCTTCATCATGTTCAACGATAATCAATGTATTACCCAAATCACGCATATTTTGCAGTGTATGAATCAATCTGTCATTATCCCTCTGGTGCAGACCAATCGATGGCTCGTCTAAAATGTAGAGGACCCCTGACAAGCGCGAACCAATCTGGGTTGCCAACCGAATGCGCTGTGCTTCTCCGCCCGATAAGGTTCCTGCCGAACGAGCAAGCGTTAAATAGTTTAACCCTACATCCAATAGGAACTTCAATCGCTCAATTACTTCACGAATAATTAATTTCGCAATTTGACGTTCTTTTTCTGTCAGCTCCACCGAACTAAAGAAATCATACATTTCCTGAATCGAGTGACGCGTCGCTTCAGAAATATTTTGATCTTTAATTTTTACTGCTAGTGTTTCCTTTTTCAGACGATGTCCTTTACATGTAGCACAAGGTTGCTCCGTCATATATTTTTGCATGGATTCGCGTACATAGTCTGAAGAGGAATCTGTAAAACGGCGTTCAATATTGCCGATTACCCCCTCAAACTCCATATTTTTTTTATGCATTCTGCCATAATCATTCGTATATTCAAAAAGGATTTTCTCTTTCCCTGAGCCGTAGAGAATTTTGTCCATTTTTTCCTTTGGAATATCTTTTACCGGTACATCCATTGGAATATCGAAATGTTTGCATACAGATGCTAAAAGCTGCGGATAATAGTTGGAAGAAACGGATTCCCATGGGGCAATCGCATTTTCATTCAATGTCAAATCCCAATTATGGATGACCAAATCGATATCTGCCTTAGCCCTGCTGCCTAACCCATCACATGTTGGGCATGCACCGAACGGACTGTTAAACGAAAACATGCGCGGCTCAAGCTCACCAATTGAAAAGCCACACTGTGGACATGCATGATGTTCACTGAATAACAGCTCCTCATGTTCCATTACATCAACGAGTACCCGTCCGTCTGCAATTTTTAGAGCCGCTTCAAGGGAATCGCTTAATCGGGATTCAATGCCCTCTTTTAAAACGATTCTGTCGACAACTACTTCAATTGTATGTTTTTTATTTTTATCGAGCTCTATATTATCATCTAAATCCCGTAGTTCTCCGTTTAATCGAATACGCACATAGCCTTGCTTTTTTAGGTCTTCCAATAGCTTTACATGTGTGCCCTTTTTCCCTTCAATTACAGGGGCAAGTAACTGCATTTTAGTACGCTCTGGATATTCCAGTAAACGGTCGACCATTTGCTCGATTGTCTGGGAAGTAATTTCTATACCATGTGTCGGGCAATACGGTTTACCGATCCGTGCAAAAAGTAATCGTAAATAATCATAAATTTCCGTAACCGTCCCAACAGTAGAGCGCGGGTTACGGCTCGTTGTTTTCTGATCAATGGAAATGGCCGGGGAAAGCCCTTCAATCGTATCGACATCCGGCTTGTCCATTTGCCCTAAAAATTGTCGTGCATAGGCAGACAATGATTCCACATAACGACGTTGCCCTTCAGCATAAATCGTATCGAATGCTAAAGAGGATTTCCCGGAGCCTGAAAGACCTGTCACTACGACAATTTTATCGCGGGGAATTGTGACATCAATATTTTTTAAATTATGCGCGCGTGCACCTTGTACGACAATTTCTGTATTTTTCACATTGTTCACCCTTCTGCCTTTAATTCAAATATCATGTCACGTAATTCTGCCGCACGTTCAAAGTCCAATGCTTTTGCGGCTTCTTTCATTTCAACTTGCAAAGTTGCAACAAGCTTCTCCAGCTCTTTTTTTGTAAGCTTTTTGCCGCCTGTCACTTTTGTAATGTATGTTTCTTCCTGTTCCGCAGCTTGAGTTGCTCGAATAATATCAGGAATCTTTTTAATAATTGTCTGTGGTGTAATACCATGTGCTTCGTTGTAAGCCTTTTGTATTTCACGACGTCGCTTCGTTTCACTGATGGCCTTTGTCATAGAATCCGTCATATTATTGGCATATAGAATAACATGACCATTCGAGTTACGTGCAGCACGTCCAATTGTTTGAATTAATGATCGCTCTGAGCGAAGGAAACCTTCCTTGTCCGCATCTAAAATCGCCACAAGGGAAACTTCCGGAATATCAAGACCTTCCCGCAATAAGTTAATGCCGATTAGCACATCATATGTCCCTTTACGAAGCTCCCGGATAATTTCGATCCGTTCCAAGGTCTTTATTTCCGAATGTAAGTATTCTACTTTTAAGCCCATTTCTTTTAAATAACTCGATAAATCCTCCGACATTTTCTTTGTTAATGTTGTGATTAATGTCCTTTCATTGCGGCGAATACGTTCCTGAATTTCATCGATTAAATCATCAATTTGTCCTTCAATTGGGCGCACATCGATTGTTGGATCGAGTAGCCCGGTCGGACGAATAATTTGCTCCACCATTTCCGGTGTATGCTCCAATTCATATGGACCAGGTGTTGCGGATACATAAATTGCCTGGCTGACTTTTGACTGAAACTCATCAAACATTAATGGACGATTATCAAGTGCGGACGGCAAACGGAAGCCGTGTTCAACTAATACACCTTTACGAGCCTGGTCTCCATTATACATACCACGTACTTGTGGCAATGTAACATGGCTTTCATCAACAACAAGCAAAAAATCCTTAGGGAAATAATCTAGTAATGTATATGGTGTGGCCCCCGCTTCTCGCAAAGTCAAATGGCGCGAATAATTTTCGATGCCTGAGCAGAAGCCCATTTCCTTCATCATTTCCAAATCGTAATTAGTACGCTGCTCTAAACGCTGCGCTTCCAGTAAACGGTCTTCCGAGCGCAAAATTGCAAGGCGCTCCTCCAATTCTTTTTCAATGTTTCCAATGGCTACTTTCATCTTTTCTTCACGGGTAACGAAGTGGGATGCTGGGAAAATTGCTACATGCTGACGATCTCCCAAAATTTCCCCCGTCAATGCATCAACTTCCCGAATCCGATCAACTTCATCTCCGAAAAACTCTACGCGAATACAATGCTCGTCTCTTGATGCCGGGAAAATTTCCACAACATCCCCACGTACTCTAAACGAACCGCGTGTAAAATTAATATCATTTCGTTCATATTGAATGTCAACTAGCTTGCGCAATAGTTGATTACGCTCGAGTTCCATCTCTGTACGAATGGATACGACCATTTCCCGATATTCTTCAGGATTACCGAGACCATATATACAGGATACCGAAGCAATTATAATGACATCATCCCGTTCAAATAAAGCTGTTGTTGCCGAGTGACGCAGCTTATCGATTTCTTCATTAATACTTGAATCCTTTTCGATATACGTATCTGTTTGCGGTACATACGCTTCCGGTTGGAAATAGTCATAATAACTTACGAAATATTCAACTGCATTGTCCGGAAAAAACTCCTTGAACTCACTATATAATTGACCTGCAAGTGTTTTATTGTGTGCCATCACGAGCGTTGGCTTATTCACTTCTTTAATTACATTTGAAATTGTAAAGGTTTTACCTGTACCGGTTGCCCCCAGTAATGTCTGATGGCGCTTTCCTTCTTTAATGCCCCGTACAAGCTGTTTTATCGCTTCCGGCTGGTCACCAGCAGGCTTGTAGGCGGACTGTATTTTATAAGTTTCTGTCATTTTCAGCTTGTCCTTTCCTTCGCTTTTCTTATTCTCTATTTTAACATACCCGTTTTTAATTTACGATAAAATTACGAACATATATTCTCAAAATGAATTATGATGACTTATTTAAACTTTCTAAAGGGTTTTTCGAAAGTCTTGCACAATTATCAGAAAAAATATCCTATTTATTAGAAAATTTTTGTATTTTATTAGATTCTTAAATCCTGTTTTTGAATGCAACCATGTTTAAACACACAAAAAAAGCCACCTATCATAAGGTGACTTTCTTGTTATGAAACAGTGATTGCCAATAAGTCGTTCAGTTCTGTTGTGTAGCATTCAAATGCCTGCTCGTTCTTTTGATCTAGCGATGTATCGATAAGTAATTTTAGTTGTTCGATACGTTGCATACGCTGTAATCGACTAATAAATAAATCTAAATAAATTTCATTCAATAACTTCTCTGCTTGATTTTCAGTGGACTGCTGACCTACCGCTTTTAAAAAGTCTGTATACGAATAATATTTATCCATCGATTTCACCTCGACCTCTTTTTTCCATTATAAAGTAAAACCCATTTAATTTGCAATATATTCTGAAAAATTATCATATAACCAAATTTTCAGAATACGGTGTTGATTTTTTCCATTTTATGTATTATTTTAACTGTATAATGAAAATTTAAGCGGGTAGGGAATGTTAAAGAAAGGGGATCTAATATGACTAGTAATATACCACAAAATTCAAATTACATTATTTCTAATTCTACTTTTTGTTTAAGTTCCTATCAATATCGAGATAAAATCCATACGATCATATTGGACAAATACGGAAAAGTAACCGCTCCTTATAAGCCCTTAAAGCTCGTTCGCAACACTTGCAGGTTACACGGCAGTTCCTATGAAGCAAGTAAATATCAGGCAAGGCGGTTTTTCGGAGAGAATAAACACAAACTTCCGGTTATGGTGGCATACGATTTTGGGGAGCCTTGTATTTTGTTTCCACTCTTTTCACCGCATTCCCCTCATAATATTTGGATTGCGCTAAACCCCGTCATAAATATTAGTGATGCGGGTGATAGAACGCGCGTAACTTTTATCGACGGAACAGAAGTTCATTTTGCTATCCATATGAAATCCTTCAACCAACAATACGTACGCGCTGCCATGTTCTATAAACACATAATTCTACATCGCCATGCCACGCTGTAACCATCAGTTTTTTGCAAAATATTCAGCAAGAAGCAGCTCGCTTTGATTGCGAAGGCGAATATTCGAATATCTCCTACACTCCATGACTCCATTAAAATAAAATTGATACTCGGTAAATAAATCATCTGTTTTGCCTCTTATTAGACGCATATGATGAAGTTTAAAATAGTCCTTCGTTTCCTTTAGGTCGTTTTTTACCTTGATACGAACAGCATTGATTAAATGTAAATATGGATTCTTAAATTTAAACGCACTTTGTTCTACAATTGAATAATCCTTCTCAAGAATTATTAACAACAACGGCAAATAAATTCCTGCTTCATAATACGGAATCGTTTTAGAAGGAATTTGTACCATACGAAAACCTCCATTTATAGGAACGTTTGTTCGTATTTATTTTCACATATTTTTTTATATTTGACAAGTGGAAAATTTACTCAGCTTATATTTTCATTATAATGAAAAGGCTGTGTTAAAGGTCAAATTGACTTTTAACACAGCCTTTCTACGTAAAGTAATATGGCTCCTGCTCGTTGCAAGGGAGGGGCATATTAATAAGAGATTTTCGAACGTAAATATGCAGTAATGAATAAATCCAAGTCCCCATCCATTACAGCACCGACATTTCCTGTTTCTGCACTTGTACGGTGATCTTTTACCATTGAATATGGATGGAAAACGTATGAGCGAATTTGTGAGCCCCAACCGATTTCTTTTTGCTCACCGCGTATTTCATCCAGCTGAGCCTGCTGCTTTTCAATTTCTAATTGATACAGCTTCGACTTTAACATTTTCATCGCAGCATCACGGTTTTTAATTTGTGAACGCTCGGATTGACATTGAACAACAACACCTGACGGCAAGTGGGTAATACGAACAGCAGAGTCCGTCGTATTAATATGCTGACCACCCGCACCTGTCGCACGGTACGTATCGACTTTCAAATCTTCTGTACGGATATCAATCTCAATTTCATCATTAAATTCCGGCATGATGTCACATGATACGAATGATGTATGACGGCGACCCGATGAATCAAACGGAGAAATACGCACTAAACGGTGTACCCCTTTTTCCGCTTTTAAATAACCGTAAGCATTATGACCGGTAATTTGTAAAGTGACCGATTTAATACCTGCTTCATCACCTGGTAAATAGTCGATTGTTGTTACTTTAAAACCGCGCTTCTCTGCCCAGCGTGTATACATACGCAATAGCATTGAACCCCAGTCCTGTGACTCCGTACCCCCAGCACCTGGGTGCAGCTCTAAAATGGCGTTGTTTTTATCGTATGGTTCTGATAATAGCATTTGAAGTTCAAAGTCTGCCATTTTTGATTGGAATTCGCCTAATTCTTTGCCTAGTTCTTCTTGTAATTCTGCATCTGGCTCTTCGCGTAAAAGTTCAAGTGTCATTTCCAGATTTTCTTGTATATCAACTAAGTCTTTAAATTCGTTGACAACTGCTTTAATACCGTTGCTTTCGTTAATGATTGCCTGTGCGCCGTTTTGGTCATTCCAAAAGTTTGGCTCAAGCATCATTTCGTCCAATTCCTGAATACGTGCCTCTTTGTTTTCTAAGTCAAAGAGACCCCCTGAAGTCCGCTAGTTTTGTAGCTGTATTTTCGAGTGCATTGCGCACATCTGCTAATTCCATCATATATTTTCCTCCGTAGTTAAAGTGTACAAATGTCATCTTGATATACCGTTGTTTTCCGTTACGGGCGAATGCTTTCCGCGGGCACGGCTCGAGCCTGTAGTCTCGAGCGTCGGTGCTCCTGCCGCTACGCTTTCGTCGCAAAATAAATTTTGCTGTTCCCGCAGGAAGCTTTGAGTTACTTCTTTGCCCCCGCTTCGCTCTGCAGCGAAAGGCGGAGCCGACAGCTGCACTCCTCGCCCTCCACTTCAATCAACTTGCTTAACACTAGGTACAAATATTTACTTACAACATAATTTTGTAAACAAACTTTATGAAAAAACAAACCGGGTCATTGAGCATAGTTTCAATGACCTCGGTTTTATTGCTTTTTATTGTCCTACGCCGTGGCAAGATTTGTACTTTTTGCCGCTACCGCATGGGCATGGGTCGTTACGTCCGATGTTTTCGGCTTTACGTGCTGGTAATTTTTTTGGTTTGGCAGCGCCCTCTTCTTTCGGGTTTACTGCTTGGCCTTTTGCTACTTCTTCACGTTGCAGGTTGCTGCGAATCTCTGCTTTCAATGCATATTTTGCTACATCTTCACGGACCGCTGCGACCATTTCCTCGAACATTGCGAAACCTTCTTGTTGGTATTCACGTAGTGGATCGTTTTGACCGTATGCACGTAGGTGAATCCCTTGACGTAACTGATCCATCGCATCAATATGGTCAATCCATTTCGTATCGATTGAACGCAGTAATATAACTTTTTCGAATTCGCGCATACGCTCCGGCGTCATCGCTTCTTCTTTTTCATTATAGCGTTCCGTTACTTTTTCAGAAATAAATGCAATCATTTCTTCCGGTGATTTGTTTTCCAGCTGCTCTCTTGTAATATCTCCCTCATCTAAAAGGTTTGCAGCAATATAGTCCACTAAAGCATCCATTGTCCATGCTTCTTTTTCACCTTGCGTATGAAGTGCCACGGCATTTTCTACCGCCTGAGAAATCATTGATTCAACTAATGCACGCATATTTTCCGAATCAAGTACTTCTTCACGCTCTTTGTAAATTACTTCACGTTGCTGACGCAGTACATCATCATATTGCAATAGACGTTTACGCGCATCGAAGTTATTCCCTTCAACACGTTTTTGCGCTGATTCAACCGCTTTTGAAACCATTCCCGACTGAATCGGCTGTGTATCGTCCATACCAAGTCTTGTCATCATTGACTTCATTTTATCCGAACCAAAGCGACGCATTAACTCATCTTCAAGTGAAAGATAGAATTGTGTTACCCCTGGATTACCTTGACGACCAGAACGACCACGAAGCTGATTATCAATACGGCGTGATTCATGGCGCTCTGTACCAATTACCGCTAAACCGCCTACTTCTAATACGCCTTCACCTGGTTTAATGTCCGTACCACGACCTGCCATGTTCGTCGCAATTGTTACGGCACCTTTTTGACCGGCATTTAAAATAATTTCAGCTTCACGCTCATGGTTTTTCGCGTTCAATACATTATGCGGAATTTTAAATTTCGTTAAATATTTTGAGATAATTTCTGATGTTTCAATCGCTACTGTACCAACCAATACCGGCTGGCCTGCACGATGACGCTCTGCAATATCTTCTGCAACCGCTTTGAACTTGCCTTCCATAGTTGCAAAGATTAAGTCAGGACGGTCATCACGGGCAATTGGTTTATTCGTTGGTATCGCCACAACATTCATATTATAAATATTACGGAATTCCTCTTCCTCTGTTTTCGCTGTACCTGTCATACCCGACAGTTTTTCATACATACGGAAATAGTTTTGGAACGTAACCGTCGCCATTGTCATCGATTCATTTTGAATATCCAAGCCTTCTTTTGCTTCAATCGCCTGGTGAAGACCGTCTGAATAGCGACGTCCCTTCATTAAACGACCTGTAAAGCCATCAACGATTACAACTTCGCCTTCCTGTACAACATAGTCGAAATCTTTATGCATGGACGCATGTGCTTTTAAACTTTGGTTAATTGCATGATTTAGGCGCACGTGAGCTAAATCGAATAAGTTATCGATTCCAAATGCACGTTCAGCCTTTTCAATCCCTTGCTCTGTCAGCGTTACACCTTTTGTCGATTCTTCATAGTTATAGTCTTCTTCTTGCTTTAGCATACGGACAAAGGCATTTGATTGTACATAAAGCTGTGCAGATTTTCCTGCCTGCCCCGAAATGATTAACGGTGTACGGGCTTCATCGATTAAAATCGAGTCAACCTCATCGATTACCGCATAATATAACGGTCGCTGTACACGGTCTTCTTTATAAAGGACCATATTGTCGCGCAAATAATCAAAGCCGAGCTCATTGTTTGTCGAGTATGTAATATCGGCTGCATATGCTTCACGCTTTTGTTCTTTTGATAGGCTGTTTAAGTTCAAGCCTACTGTTAAGCCTAACCAATTATACAGCTCACCCATTTCCGTCGCGTCACGGCTAGCTAAATATTCATTGACTGTGACAACATGTACACCTTTACCAGTTAGCGCATTTAAATAAACAGACATTGTCGAAGTTAACGTTTTACCTTCACCCGTTTTCATTTCGGCAATATTTCCTTCATTTAATGCAGCCGCCCCCATAATTTGCACACGGAACGGATACATACCAAGTACACGACGTGACGCTTCACGAATTGTCGCAAACGCCTCTGGTAATAAATCATTCACTGTTTCGCCGTTTTGGTAACGGTTTTTGAACTCTTCTGTTTTCGCTTTTAATGCATCATCAGAAAGGCTTTCAAACTGCCCTGCCAATGCTTCTACTTTATCTGCAGTCTTTTCTAAACGCTTTACTTCTTTTTTATTGAAATCAAATAATTTATTTAATATGTTTGCCATCGAATTGGTCACTTCCCAATAATAGTCTCAAATTATATTTTAGCACTATACATAGGGGTGGTGCAAATGCACTGATGGAAATTTGAGTATATAATAGATCAATTAGGAAGGTTTTAAAAATATTTGTTTGTCTAATATCCATTCTAACTTGACTACTTTGAGTGTAAGTATGTCTAATATCGAAGTGATTTTGGCAAAGTGGTTAATAACTTTATTTACAGTATCATATAAAAACGGACTGCCCATTACAGGCAATCCGTTGTGTAAAATTTCTTTTAGTTTGTTTCGATTAAGCCGTACTTTCCATCTTTACGCTTGTAGACGATATGTGTGCCGTCCGATTCCGCATCTGTGTAAATAAAGAAATCATGACCAAGCATATTCATCTGTAAAACCGCTTCTTCTTGATCCATTGGCTTTAGATCAAATTGCTTTGTACGAACAATTGTATATTCTTCATCCGAAGAATCCGAGTTCGCTTCCATTTGCGATGTAACATTAGCGAAGTATAGTCCTGTACCTTCACGATCGCGGAATTTACGGTTTACTTTCGTTTTATGTTTACGAATTTGACGCTCCAGCTTGTCGACGATTAAATCAACAGCTGCGTACATATCATTATGACGTTCCTCTGCTCGAAGCGTTAAATTCTTCATTGGGATCGTTACTTCTACTTTTGTTTGTTTATCGTTATACACTTTTAAATTGACGTTAGCATTTGCATTTAAATCTTCATTAAAATAACGTTCTACCTTTTCAATTTTTGTCTCCACATAATCTCGAATCGCTGGAGTTACCTCAATATTTTCACCACGAATGTTAAAGTTTAGCATGTGAACTCCTCCTTCATTACGGCTATACTTACTAATTCTACATACTTCAAAAAAATCCTGTTGCTTCGGAAAACTTTTTTCATTTTTCGACATGTAGCTTTAAATATCGATAAGAATAGACATATTATGGGGACATTTAAATATTTGTCACAAAATGATTACTTGCGGCCAACCTCTTTTTTACGGCGAATTTTCAACTCACTAACGATTAATTCTTCAATGCCTGGCTGATTCTCAAATATGAGACCATACTGATATTTTTCACCGTATTTCTTTTTCCATACAATTTCCCCAATTGCCTTTATCAATACTTCGTCTAAAATAAATTCAAGTTCCAGTTGCACCAGATGATTAGTATTTTCACCAATTTCATAATAAGAAAACATTTTCATGCCATGCGGACTCACATCTATAATTTCACAAGTATGTTTTGCCGCTTCTAAGACTTCTTGTTTACCGTCGATTAATACTGTATATTTCGCTGCAATCGGCGCGCCAAAAGTAAAGCGAAATCCTTCAGTTCTTTTAAATCCCATCTACCTTCCCCCCTTGCCTTCGTGACTACTAATGCTATACCCACATTATCATGCAAGATACCAGGAATTGTCTATGAGCTAAATTGATATTTTTTAATATAGTTTTCTCATCCAAATCATTACGAATTAACTAATAGATTAAATTTGCTTTAATAAAAAAATACCCACCAAATGATGAGTGAAAAGAATGGAAATTTATAATTTTTTCGTAAATTGAAAGTTTGCCTGTACCTGTTTGTCATTCACGTTACCGATGCTTCCCCATTTACGTGTCAGTAAATGTCCAGTTGGCGGCTTACGATAAAATTGCTTGCTTTCCTGTATTAACGTAGAAGGAGATTTCCCTACGACTGCCATATGCTCTCGCTCAAAAACAACTGTATACAGGTTCCCGTTTTCCGCAACTATTGGTACCATACTTACTGTATTATGGTTCACTAGATAAAAATTTAAAATCCGCATATAGTCCTCCTTTACATATAAATTTCAATATTAATATGATTTAGTCGAATAAGTAGTTTTCATTTACTTCTGCACATTTCAACAATAGTTTTTCTTCTGCTTTCAAGTAACGTGGCTGACTAATATACTGCTTAAAAAAATCCTTGAGAAAATAGCTACTTGCTTTGTTCCATCGCTGCATAAATTTACTACGTGATACTGGAACTTCAATATTGCGCCCATTACGAAGAAATACTATAGTTTCGCCAGGCAAGAATGTTTTTTCTTTTGCGTCCACAACATGATGTAAGGCAAAATAGTGACACGTTTTATTGCGTGTTGATTCAGTTGAAAACCAAACATGGGAAAATGGCGATCTCGGTATTAAAATAGGGGGAACTGAAGCTGTCCCTAGCATAGCTTTTGCTGCTTCTTTCGCGCCTTTTAAACTTGAACCGTTTTCTTTCAGATCTGTATCGATTAATTGGCTAGGTGTCAAATTGACTCGTTCATATCCATTTGAAGTAACAATAATTGTATAAGGGTTGTTAAAATCATCAAATTTAGGTACTAAAACACAAGCATTTAATAGATAATTTTTATACATTTTTTATACTCCTTCCAATTTATAGTTATCAATTGAATAGAAAAGGAGTATACTAACATTAAGCTGGTATACTCCAGCAGGCTGAGCCTCAAGTGACGTCTTTGCAGGATCTTCACTTGGGGTTTTTAAATTCCTCTTTTCACATGATTCACCACCTCCTTTACCGTAAAGCAAAATGCCTTTCTATTACATAATTCACAGCAATATAAATTCAGTATTAAAATTTTTTTATGGGATGTTTTTGGGGTGTTGGGGTTCAATATTATCCTACAGAATCCATGAACACTTTCTATTAGATGTAATTTTGAAGTTTTGGATTAAGAGTATCGTGGAGTTGTATGGAAGGGTTTCCTTAGTAAGTTAGCATCCAAATGATTCGGTAATATTAACCCCTAATTATTTACATTATAGACATATTTACCTAATAATTTCAAGATTTATTTGAATATTGTGTAATTTTAGACTTACTAAAATGGCACATAAATAAGCACATAAAAAACCACTATTAAAAGCATCATGTCTTTTAATAGTGGTTTCTGTTATTAAGAAAATCTGATAATTAAATTTGTCCTACACTGCCGTATTGCTGTTGGCGATTAATTTTGATAACTTCTTTCCACGTGTCGCGGAATTCTGTTACTAAACCCTCTACTTCTTCGATAATTACTGGATCGTTTTGAACGTTTGCTTCCGTTAAGCGACGATTCATATATTCATAGAGTGGTAGCATTTGTTTTGAAATTTCGATGTCCATGTTAAGTGTAGACATAAATTCCCCTATAATTGCTTGCGAACGCTGAATATTATAGTTACGCGCTTCTATATTTTTATCAGCAATCGCCTGCTTCGCTTTATTTAAAAACTTTAAGCACCCGTTATATAACATTAATGTTAGTTCACCAGGGGAAGCAGTTGTCACACTGTTTTGTTTGTATGCGTTGAAAGCATTTGTTTGTGTTGTCAATGTTGACACTCCTTTTACTGCTATTCGTCTTAATTCTTTTTATCATAATAACGACCGTCCATCACTTGGACATTCGCATATGGATTCATATATTGTTGCTCATGCTTTTTTGCATTTTGTAAGCCCTTTAAGTCATTTTGAATTACTTTCATTACTTTGTTTAAACGTTCGCGTATGCCTTTATCTAACTCGGCAAGCATGGCGTGCGATTTGTTATTAATATCCAGTACAAAGTGATTAAGTAGCAAGTGTTCCATAATTAGACCACGCTCATCTAATAAACTGTTAATCTTCTCAATATATTCGTCTCGTTTTTCTTCTTCCGGCAAACTTGCTAAATGCTGATATAATTTTGCTGAAACTTGTAAAAGCTGCTGTATGTTATCCATTTTACGCCACCTGAAAAATATTATCCTTGCATGAACATAGACGATTGCTGGTTTGCTTTGTTAATGGCTGTCTCCATCGCTGTGAATTGCTTCCAGTAGCGGGCTTCGATATTTTTCAATTTATTTTGCCAAGTATCGATTCGCTTCTCGTTATCAATTAAGCTTTTACCGATCGCATATTGCACGTCTGTCATTGTAGATCGACCCGCTTTTTTATCGATATTGACTTCTAATGATTTCATTGATTCACGTAGTTTTTCAAGATAGCCACGAGTATCTGAACCGCCATGAGCAGGATCCGACTTTTGCCCACCACTATTTTTAAATAATCGCTCTACTGCATCTGAATCTTCCTCAATTGCTTTTCTTAACTTCGCTTCATCAATTTCAAGTGTTCCACCGTCATTATAGCTCTTAGATGTAGTAATTCCTACATTAAATAATGTGTTGTATTTAGAGCCCTCTAATCCAGGATTAGACTGGTAAATTAACGAACGCATATTTGATAAGCCGTTACGTATTAACTGATCATTACGAAGTAAGCCACTTTTTGCTTTTTCTTCCCATAGCTTAATTTCATTTTCATCCATATCTTTTTTCTGCTCGGCTGTAAGTGGCGCATAATCACGATATTTTGTTTCTTTTGTTTGATCATTTAAATCTTTAATTAGACTATTGTAAGTCGCAACGAATTCTTTAATTTTGCTCATCATATCGTCTACGTTTGTAGTCGATGACAAGGATACCGACTGAGCTGATGGCGCTGCATTAACTAAATCATCATTAACCGTACCGTCCCCATTGAGTAATCCTTCGTTTTGAGCATCTGCTTTTGCCGTGTTTAAAGAACTTTCTGCATTTACCAATCGTGCATCTGCCGCAACATCTTCAGCTTTGGCAGTATTATAAGCTGAACGTAATTGGTTTTGGTCTGCCAAATTTTTAAATGCTGTTTGCTCAGTTGCAGATAGGCCATTCCAAATTGTTTGTTGTTCATCTGTTAAGGAAGAAACTTTTGAAGGATCTGCAAACACTTCTAAAATTTTTGCATCCCCTAATTTACTGTAGTTAGACTTTAATTCATCGGACTGCGCTTTTTCAGCATATTCATTCAAAGTAGTCGCATCTAAGTTTTGTAAGGACGTTAGCGTTTCTTTATCCAATGCCTTTAAAGCTGACTTTAGTTCATCAGAGAAAAATTCATTTTCATCTATAGATGTACGAATTGCACTTAATTCGGTTGTTTCATCTATTGTTAAACCTTTTAAAGCAGTAATAGCATCATCCGATAAATCCTTTAATTTTGAGCCACCAAATGAAACATAATTTGCCTGTACCTTAAAATGACTAAATTCACTTTCTGAAGTATTGTAGACTGTTGACATTTTTTCTGCAGATAACGCTTTTAATTTTGTTTTCGATTCATCTGATAAGCTACTTGCATCTATCGCAGCAATAACATCTTCTTTACTATTGGAGCTTGCCAATTTGATTGTTTCAAATTCTTCAGCCGTCATATTTTTCCAGTCTGAAGTAGTTAGTTTACGATATTCTTCTTGTTCTGTTAATGATAACGTATTTCCAAATGCTGCATTGTATATATTGTTATGCGTGCTCGTATAGTTTGGTGTATCACTTGTACCATTTCCATAATAGGCAGAAAGCGCATTTGCGAGAGCTATAGCTTTGTTTGCTTCATTTTCTGTCGCTAATTGCATTTCCTTTTGTGCCGATTTATATTTGTCTGCAATTGTTTGAGTGGAATTGAACGTCTCTTTTAATGTAACGTTATATCCTGAAAGATTAAAGGTATTAGAAGATCGCTCTGTCGCTATGCCGTTTACTTGGAAAATCGCATTTTTTCCAGCTGTTGTTTGAAATTTATCGATTACATTACCCAATTCATCCTTTTGCTGAAAAAAACCTAAACTTGTGAAAATATCTTTCCCACTCACAACTTCAATTTCTTCTCCGGCTTTGTTATCCCCGGAATTTTTAGCTGTAAATGAGAAACGACCATTTTCAAATACAGCTGATACTCCCGCATTACTCGCATTTACCTTACTCACAAATTGATTAACCGTCATACCATCAGTAATTTCAATTTTCGTTGCATCAGTAGGCATTGTCCCATCAGCTTTAATTGCTTTCAATTCGATTGTTTTAGTTCCAGCACCAATTAAGTCGCTCATTTTTGTAGACCCAACTGCACTTACTTGATTTCCTACAGCCCGTGCTGAAGTTGCTAATTGTGAAACCCCTTCAATCGAAAGTGAACCTGTTGCTGAACCTGTTGCTGTCGCACTAACAAGATTAGAATTTGAAGTCGAAGCCGTTTTAGAATTTAAGGATTTTAATACTAAATTATCTGCAATATACGTATCAAAAGTTTTTAATTTTGTATTTACACCACGATAAGCATCGCGTTGCCATTCATATGTTTGTTTCTTTTGTGTCAATTTATTTAAAGGTGCCCGTTCAGCATTCATTAATTTTTCTACTAAAGCATCGATATCCATACCTGATGCTAATCCACCAACTCGCATAACCATAATAATTTCCTCCTCAGTTTACATTAAATTTTTTCGTCAACAACCATACCAAGCATTTTTTGCATTTCATAAAAAGCGTCTAGTAATTTTTTCGGAGGAATTTCCTTCACAACTTCCTCCGTATCACGATTCACAACCGTCACATAATAGCGTTCCAGTCCTTCGTGGAACATAAATTTAGAAGTACTGTTATTTACATCTAGCATCTCATTCATCTTATTAACAGCCTCTTGGACTTTTGCCTTCGTTTCATCGCCATTTTTTAGTAGCATCATCGGCTCGATTGCAACTGTATCTTTTCTGGTAGTAATGTCGCTTCCTGATTTTTCTACTGATTCTTTTGTAGTATTATTTGCTAAGGTTATTTGATTCGTAACTTCTAAATTTGAAATTCCTGAAATACGCATGTTATTCATCCTCCTTCAATTCAATGCAACCGTTATTATTGTTATTTATATCGGACAATAATAAGAGAATTTCAGTTTTTGTATAGACTGATATGAATTTTAATAAGGAAAGTTTAGTTTTACCTCACTAGCCAGCCAATACGTATTTAGTATTTTTTACCTTTGAGTAATGTTTAATTACGTAACTACGTTCTCTGCTAAATGGTTCATGAATATGTAAATGCCGATTGTTAAAATCACTTTGAAATGGATTGAATCTTCATAAAAGAAATTCAACATCGAAAAAACTTATGGGTTTATGCCTATCATCAAAATAATAAATATTCTTCGATGTATTACCATTTTTTATGCTTATTTGTATATATAATATCGGCAAAAAAGAGAGAACTTCAGTATTTTATACCGAAGTCCTCCTGATTATTTCTTTAAAATACTTTTTAATGTATCTACAATATAATTGATTTGCTCATCCGTTAAACTAGGGTGAATAGGAAGCGTTAACGCTTTTTCATACCAAGCTTCTGCAACTGGACATAAACCTTTTTCATACCCAATGTTTCGATAATAGGGATGCCAGTAAACAGGAATATAATGGACATGTACTCCTATATTTGCCGCACGCATTAAATCAAAAACTTCTTTTCTATTTAAACCCTTTAATTGAAGTATATATAGATGCCAGCCAGAGCTTGTTTCAACTAATAGCTTTGGTGTAGTTACACGAGAATTTTTTTGGAATTCTAAATTATATTTTTTTGCAATTTCTTGACGGCGTTCTATGAATGAATCCAGCTTCTTAATTTGTGATAAGCCTAAAGCAGCTTGCATGTCTGTCATGCGATAATTATAACCTAAGTCTGTCATTTCATAATACCAAGCCCCTTGTTCTGAGGCATACTGTGTCGCTTCAATACCATGGCTTCTAAATTGCATTAATTTTTTGTAGAATTCTTCATTATTTGTAACAATCATTCCACCTTCTGCTGTTGTTACTGGCTTTACAGGATGAAAACTAAACATTGTCATATCTGCTGTTTGACCAACTTTTCGCTCTTTATATGTAGCCCCTAAAGAATGAGCACCGTCTTCAATTACTACTAAATTATGCTCTTTAGCAATTTGCATAATTTCATCTATATCAACTGGTTGACCTGTGAAGTCTACCGGAATAATTGCTTTCGTTTTAGAAGTTATTTTTTTTCGAATTTCTTCCGGGTTAATGTTATACGTATATTGATCGATATCAGCAAAAACAACCGATCCTCCTACGTATCGTACACAGTTTGCACTCGCTGCAAAAGTTATAGGGGAAGTAATTACTTCATCTCCTACTCCAATACCTGCTGCATAGCACGCCCCATGCAGTGCTGCAGTGCCGTTTGTAAAAGCAACCGCATATTTTGTGCCAACATATTCTGCAATAGCACGTTCAAATTCCGCGATTTTAGGGCCTTGTGTTAAATAAGGTGAACGAAGAGTATCAATTACTGCTTGGATGTCTTCCTCATCTATATTCTGTTTTCCATACGAAATAAAATTTTGGATAGTCATTTAATTCGCTCCAAACTATAATTGTAAATATAATCTATTTTCAGTTATCCAATTCAAAATATTTTGTTTTTTCTTTTTCATTTCTTTTTGATTGAACCGTTGTTTCTAAAGAATATTCAGTAGGTATGCTTGATTAGGTTGTTAAGTTTCAGTTATTGTATAAGATCTGCCTTGCCCCCAAAGTCTTTTAAGCATTTACCTTCTACTTCACTTTTTCAAGGTTAAAGGTAAATCTAATATGTCGGATATAGATCAACATTACCCATTGATTCATTACTTACAGTAGATTTTAATCCGCCGCCACGATTAGCTTAAATACTTTTATATTAAAAGTTCCCAACTGAGGGGAGTCCCTTTTTTCACATCATGTTTAATCTCCTTACCTAACACTAGATCATAATATTTTGTAGGTAAACCTAATCCAGGCCGAACATTTCGTAAATTATCCTTTGTTAAAATGTCACCTGCTTTTAAATCATCCCCAATATATAATGAACGACGGAACTTAATAGAGTCTTTTTCTGCATCTGTCGGACCATATTGAATATGTCCTAAACTTTGCCAAGCTCGCTCTGTTTCCTCTACAAGCATTTTTAGTTCATGTGGTTCCATTGAGAATGCTGAGTCTACCCCACCATCTGCACGTGCTGTAGTAAAGTGCTTTTCTATTACTGTAGCACCTAGTGTAACAGCTGCGACCGAAACACCAACGCCCATTGTATGATCTGATAAACCAATTTCCGTACCGAATAATTCACGCATATGTGGGATAGTTGCTAAGTTAGAGTTTAAAGGTGTAGCTGGATAAGTACTTGTACATTTTAAAAGAATGAGCTGGTTATTACCTTCTTTTCGGAAAGTTTTAACAGCTTCATCAAGTTCGGCTACAGTTGCCATTCCAGTTGAAATAATTGTAGGTTTACCAGTTCGTGCCACTTTCCGAATAAGTGGTAAATCAACATTTTCAAAAGAGGCAATTTTATATGCAGGAACATTTAATGTTTCTAAAAAATCTACAGCTGTTTCATCAAAAGGAGAACTAAATGCTAGTAATCCTAGTTCTGTAGCTTTATCAAAAATAGCTTTATGCCATTCCCATGGAGTGTGAGCTTCTTTATATAAATTATAAAGAGAATTACCTTTCCAAAGATTTTGATCATCTTCGATAAAAAATTCACCTGAGTGAACATCTAATGTAATTGTATCTGGTGTATAAGTTTGTAATTTTAAAGCATCGACGCCTGCTTTAGCAGCTAACTCTACTAAACGTAGTGCACGATCAAGCGATTGATTGTGATTTCCT
Organism: Solibacillus ferritrahens; assembly: GCF_037027585.1. NCBI lineage: Bacteria > Bacillati > Bacillota > Bacilli > Caryophanales > Caryophanaceae > Solibacillus > Solibacillus ferritrahens. The sequence goes on from NZ_JAXCLE010000020.1 coordinate 21,625, forward strand.
GACATTTCCGCAATAATAAACGGCTTAGTATGACTACCTATTTCTTTATGTCCAATTTTAATCATGTTTTCAACTCCAATATTTCATATATCCATGCATTCGACCTTTTAGTAGCGGTTAATTCAATCCCTTTTTCACTCATATTATCAATGAGTAAATTTCCTAATAATTGTTTATATGTATCTACCGTTACTTGCTCATGCCATCCTATATTTTTTACAACACCCAAGCTCGCAGCATAAGCTGTCGTCTCTCTTTGATTATCGGCTACAATTGTCGCACTTGAAGGGAGACCTACATAACAACGTTCCCAAGTTGTTCCTCCACCGGCACCGACAGCAAAATCTGCCAATTGCATAAGTTTTGCCATATAATCTATTTGACAATGATACGAATATCCACGTTCCCAGCAAATTTCACGAATGGTATCTTTCATAGGATTACTGTTTCCTACTACTACATCAATGCATTCGAATTGAATTGTTCGCAATGCTTCTAATACTTTTGATGTTTCATTTGTCGGATCAGAACCTCCCATAAATATAAGTAATCGTCTTACATCACTTAAACGTGTTCGTAATTTTGCTCGGGCCTCAATAAATTCGTCTCGCATAATTAAATATTTTGGACCTAATAGCTTTACACAATGGGAAGGAACTTTACCGTCGTAACGTGTTTCGTAATTAGGTACGATATTTTGATCAAGTAATAAATCACATTCATGCGTTCTTGCTAAATCGTCAATAACGATTAATTTTTTTGTAAATGGTCGTATATTTTGCTCCCATTCTATCCCTAACTCATAATGGTCTATAATATACATATCAGCAAACATTGCTTCTTCCAAGTTCTCAAAACCTTCTTGCATAACATAATCAATTAAGTTACCTACTAATGGTTTCATCCAGAACTTTACACAACATCCTTTTTCACGTAATTTTTTTGCGATTGTCAAACAACGCATTACATGTCCACTACCAATTTCAATTGAAGCATCTGTTCGAATAATAATATTCATCATTATACCACCGGCTTTTGCTCTATATGGGCATTGATACTAGCCACTTTTGGTGTATTTTTTAAAAAATATATTACTTCAGCACTTGAAATGAGTGGGTCATTAAAATGGTTCGCTACTTCAACTAGCAAGTCATAATCTTCTTCTGTATCAAGCGTTATACGAAGCTCCGGAGCACGGCGATTTAAAGGTGTTTTATAAATTGCTGTTTCAAATTGCTCTTTAAATTCATATGCATAATAAGTAACATGTTCTCTATGTCTCGATTCTTTACCTTGCTCGTTTATTCGAAGTAGCGCTTCATATGAAATAAGCTCAACCGCCAATCCTCGAGGTAATTCACCTTCAAGAATTACTACATCTTTACGTTCACGTTCCATCAATTCAACAATTTCACTAGCCATCTCGTAATCAACAAATGGACAGTCAGATGTAACTCGCATAATATAATCCGGGTTATATACTTGTGCACACTGCACATAGCGTTCTAAAACGTCATCTTCCGAACCTCTAAAGTATTTTACTCCGTTTTTTTCACACCACCCTGCTATCTCATCATCTTGTAATAGACAACTTGTAGCAACTATAACTTCACTCACTCCTTTAATCGCTCGACAACGTGCAACGTTATAGCTTAGTACATCGACATCACCAAGAGTTTTTAAAATTTTTCCAGGCAAACGTGTCGAGCCCATTCTCGCCTGGATAATCGTAATAGTTTCCATTAAGACCCCTCCCTCCTTAATTAAAATATTTCTCTAGCTGAGCTTTTGATTTATTCCAGTCTTTTTTAAAGTAACTAAATAAATGTATATTACAGTAGCAATTGTTTAGATATATATGCTCTCGTAATATGCCCTCTTTTTGAAAACCAACTTTTTCATGGAATCTTATACTTTTCTCATTAAATTCAAGTACTTCAGCACATAATTTCCGAATATTTAAATCTTCAAAAATATATTCTAGCATTTTGTAAGCTAAAGCTGTTCCCATTCCTTTTGGGGCATTTTGTTCTCCAATATAAAAGCCCCACTCTCCGATACCGTTCTTTTTATCTTTAAGGCTGAAATTGCCCACTCCATACGGTACTTGATTATAGATAAATATTTTTACATATTTCATATCGTTTTTTAAAACGGCGTTAAACCAAGCTACATGCTTATCCCAATTTATAGGTTCGCTATCGTACATAACCGAACGGATGTTAGGTTGGTTTCTCCAATTATAAATTAACTCTATATGTTCATCAGTTACATCTATAAGCTTCATTAGATTTTTTTTCATATAAATGCCTTCTTTCTTTCATTTAAAAAAAATGTAGTCAAAAGACTACATTTCCCCAACTAATTCCTTTAATTCATCAACTTTTAGCCATTCCGTATTATTATCACTAGTATACGCAAAGCCTTCTGGTAATGATTTACCTTCACCATTGTTTTCTTCTTCCCACCAAGACAACTCTGGTAAAATTGCATAATACGTATCATATTCAACCGTATGACGCGCATCATCTTCCATAATCATTGCCTCATGTAATTTTTCACCCGGACGAATACCAATAAAGTCAATATCACATTCAGGCGCAATAGCTTTTGCTAAATCCATAATATTCATACTTGGAATTTTAGGGACGAAAATTTCGCCACCCTTCATACGTTCTAAATTATCGAGCACAAACTGAACTCCTTGATCTAGCGTAATCCAGAAGCGAGTCATACGCTCATCAGTTATTGGCACTCGACCAGTATGCTTAATTTTTTGGAAGAATGGTACTACACTACCTCTACTCCCCACCACGTTACCATACCTAACTACCGAGAACTGTGTTTTCTTTTCCCCAACATACGCGTTGGCAGCTACGAATAACTTATCCGATGCTAATTTTGTTGCACCATACAAGTTTACAGGTGAACATGCTTTATCAGTAGATAATGCAATTACCTTCTCTACTCCACGATCAATTGCTGCTTCTACAATATTTTGTGCTCCATGTATATTAGTTTTAATTGCTTCAAATGGATTATATTCACAAGCATCTACGTGCTTCATTGCAGCAGCATGGATGACAATATCTACTCCATCAAATGCACGGTATAAACGCTCTTTATCACGAACGTCACCAATGAAGAATCGAATTCTATCATCTTGGAACTCCTGTTTCATTTCATATTGTTTTAACTCATCTCGACTAAAAATAATTAATTTCTTTACACCTAGCTCCAAAGCTTTTTTAGTAAACTTTTTCCCGAAAGAACCTGTGCCACCTGTAACTAATACAACTTTATCTTTCATGTCTATACCTCTTTTAATTTTTTACTGTTACAACTGGTATGTCTGCAAAATACTGCGCTATTTCATATTCAAATAAATCCGCAACTAAAAAGTAATCTTGCATAGTTAAACCTTCATTAATTTCTTCAAAAAAGTTTACAATTTTTTGTTCATTAAACATTGAAATCACATTTTGTGTTTTGAAATAATTATTTGCCGTAATTAACCAATTCATTCCTTCAACAAAATTTGTTACTTCTTTCAATGCAATTTGAACTTGTTTATTTCTAAAGCTCTCAGCTATCGTCATAGAGCCTGTTGCAACCAGTTTAATATATTGATTAAACTCTTCAATTAGTTCATCGATTTCAATGTTTTCCGTCATATTGTTTTATTCTCCTTTGACATGAGCTGTTCTATAAAATACTCAATTTGTTGATAACAAGATGTATATAAATCTAGTGCATAGTTTTTGGCTCTAAGATTTGACTCTACGCTCGTTTCATTGACTTTTGGTAAATATTCATGACTACAACGATCAAAAATTGGTTCAAGTAACGTCTCTAAACTATATTTCTTATATAGGTTATTTAGTTCTTTTTCTATTTTACCAATTTTATTTACCTCATAACTTGTTAGCTTTAATCCTATAGAATTATTGATTACTTGACTACCTTCTTTTAATAATTTTAATATTTTATTATAATTATTAATTTCTGTATTAAAAAACTCTTCTTCTATATGTGTAGATTGATCTAGAACTTCTCCAACAATTTTAGGAGCCTCTTCATTCGTAAATTTCTCTAAAAATTCTCCAAAAGGTAATTGATCAATGCTATGAATTTTTGCTCCACCTTCAGTACAATTCCAAACATTTTTTCTTTCAGTATCTAATAGAGGGGGCTCATTGAATGAGTTCATCATGATTTTCAAGGTTTGGGTAGTAGTTACCATTTCTCCATAATACCCTTCTACTAGAACCTTTTTACTTGTAGGCAAATCCTTCGCACTTTTATTGCATTTCACTCCTGTTGCATGGGATTGATCATTCGTTAATGCTAAATCTTGCCCAATTAAAGCAATAGGGCCTGTAGTTATATATTTTGCAATTGACAAAGCATAATGAGCAACAGAACCACCACCGTGTATTAAAGGTAACTTTTTAGAAAAACGATTTTCGAAATAATTCTTATACTTCGGTTTTACGGAAGGAATAAAAGCATAACCCTTTCCTTCAAAAGAGTCTCTTACTTTATAATGATTTGTTGGACCATATATTAAACTTACTTCTTTTTTAAATGATAAGCTTTCAAAATGTCTTGCATTCGGTTCACCACCATCAACGGAAACGATATAATCGGGCATAATATTATTGGCTATTAACGCATTAATTGTCGAGCCCGCACAAATTAAGATTATTTTATTTCGATATTCTTTTAATAAACTTAACTGCTTTGTTAAAGAAGGGCCTCCTGCAGCAATTACTACTGGAGCTGTATATTCTTTTTCTAACTTTCCTAAAGTAAAATCGCTTAAAATATTATTAGTATTAAGCAACAAGTTTTTTTGCCATGCTACTGCGAAATGTTTAGCTGTGGCAATATTTGAACCTTGTTTATAATGGTTATTTTTCACAATTTCCAGCACATTTTTTAATTCTAGAGGAAATAATTTATCGTAATTTATCGAAGTAATGATATGGACATTTGTCGAATAAGTAGATAATTTATCTACCATATCAATGATTTTTGCTATATCATTCGCTTTTGCTGAATAAAATCTATTATAAGTAGGATTAAAAACATCTATATAATTATGGTCCATTAAGGGATCGATTAATAAAATCGGTTCATTAAAATGAAATTCTTTTATTAGTGCATCCACTATATAACCTAAGCCATAACCAAAAACAATATGTAAATGATGTGGTTTATATTCTTGTTTTGCTATTTGTTCTGCTTCTCTTAAAGGGTTATATTTGCTATGTAAGTAAAATCCATTCACTTTTACAGTTTCAGTTCCAACTTTCGAAATTTCTTTCTCAATTGCCAAAGTCATGTTGCCACCTCTTTCATATATAGTATCGACAAAATGAATAGTAAATTAACTGTTATTAAAAGGATAACAAACTATACTGGTTATAGTTTTTAAATATGGAGGATGTGTGAATACCATATGGTTCTTTTGTATATCCATTGCTTATTATAAGCAAAAGAAAAACGGCCTCCAAAAAGGAGGCCGTTTAACGGTATTAAAATTAACCTAATAATTGTAATACGCCTTGTGGTTGTTGGTTAGCTTGAGCTAACATAGATTGAGCTGCTTGCATTAAGATGTTGTTTTTAGTGAAGCCCATCATTTCTTTAGCCATATCTGTGTCACGGATACGAGACTCAGCAGCTGTTAAGTTTTCAGATGTAGCACCTAAGTTGTTGATAGTGTGCTCTAAACGGTTTTGAACAGCACCTAGTGCAGAACGTTGAGTTGAAACTGTAGATAATGCATTATTAACCGTTGTAATCGCAGTGTTAGCACCAGCTTGAGTTGCAATATCAACACCATCAATGCCTAAGTCAGCAGCTTTCATGCTCTCAATGCTTAATTCAATCGATTGATCAGCATTAGCACCGATGTGGAATACTTTATCCGTGAATGCACCTGCTAATAATGTTTGAGTATTGAACTCTGTATCTTCTGCGATACGAGTAACTTCACTTAAAAGTGCTGTTACTTCTTTTTGTAATGCGCCACGGTCAGCATCAACGTTTGTATCGTTTGCAGATTGTACCGCTAATTCACGCATACGTTGTAAGATTGAGTGAGTTTCGTTTAACGCACCCTCAGCAGTTTGGATTAAAGAGATTGAATCTTGAGCGTTTTTAGTCGCCATATCAAGACCGCGAATTTGTCCACGCATTTTTTCAGAGATTGAAAGACCTGCAGCGTCATCGCCAGCACGGTTGATTTTGTAACCTGAAGATAACTTCTCTAAGTTTTTAGAAGCCTCTGTGTTGTTGAAAGAAAGGTTACGGTGTGTGTTTAAAGCTGAAATGTTATGTTGAATTCTCATTTGGAATTCCTCCTTGAATTGTTTTTATATGACCCACATCCTTGTGGGAAAGCTTGGCATTGGCTAGTACCTCTGCCTTACATTATATATATCGTAACTAGTTTGAAATGTTTAATAGTTTTTAAATAAATTATTTAATATTTTTTTTAAAATGACCATTCGGACAAAATTATAAATGGAAAAAATATAAATTAAAAAAGCCTCATCGTAGAAAAATATCATTTTCCACCATAAGACTTCTACATTTATTTTTTTATTTTAAATTGCTTCAACATATCAATTGAACTAGCCATAGCCTCTTTATTTTGCTGCTGAATCGCTTCAAATACTTCAGAACGATGAACCTTAACAGACTTTGGAGCCACAATCCCCAACTTTACTTGGTCTCCATCAACAGAAATAACTTTCACTTCAATTTGGTCGCCAATCATAATTGTTTCGCCTTTTTTTCGTGTTAAGACTAGCATTTATTTTTCACTTCCTTCAGAAATGGCGATTTGATAACGTAATGGGTATTTCTCGCTATCCTGTAGGACAATTTGTTTGCCTAGCTTTTGTTTCGTATTGATGATAATTGGCGCAAGTAAGTTAATTGTAGAATCCGTGAAATTTTCTTTTAATGTGATGACCGTATATGTTGCGACTTCACTTTCTTCCATTAGCTGTAACTGTTCTTTGTCTTCCTCGCTTAAATCAAAGGTATAATCGGATTTAAAGGCAAATGGATACCCTACAACAAAACCAATTTGCTCATCTTCAGTCGATTGTAATAAGGCAATAGGTAAATCAGCATCTAACCCTAAAAGGATGTATTTCGTATATTGTTGAAACCCAGGTAAGCCTTGTTCGAATGTAAGTATTTCTGATTGCTCTATTTCTACTTCGCCTAAAAATTTTGTTTGAATGTTCATTGGTTCCGCTCCTTTTAGCCGATAACGTCAATTTGCACATCTGGTCTAACCATCATTTTGCCACTTACTTTTCCATAAGTGAAGTCAATTTGTGGCTTGTTCACTTTTACGTCAATTTTCGGTGCATTGCGTTCGATATTTACGTTTGTTGTTCCCGGTGTAATATTTACTTTCACTGAGCCAATCGACGGAATAAATTTAATATTGTAAGGACCTGGACGTTCTGGTCCATGATTTTGCTTGGAGATATTTTGGATTGTAGCACGGCCTTGATTCTTTCCAGCACTCATCATGATTTGACGGCCTTCACCCATTCGTCTGGACATTCCCTTCAACATTTCTTGCCTTCCCATTTGTGCATATTCTCTTATAAACTCACCAACTGGCTTTGACCCTAAATCTCGCCACATTTGATCCATGTTAATATCTAGCTTGGCGTTTGTTGTATTAATTTGGACCGTTGCAGCAGGTTGGGAAATTTTTAAATCTGCTGGTCGCTGTCGAATTTGTTGAAATGGCTTTGTTATTCTATAATCCATTTGTATATCAGTCGTTGAAATTTGAATTTGTGGGAATCGCATATTTTGAGGTCTCCCTTCTGTTCAATAAAAGCGCTTGGAGCATGTCCAAACGCTTTTAATGTAATATGAGTTAAAACGTTTAACGGATAAAATCTACTTTCTTATCTAAAACCGTTTGTGCCTGTCGCTTTGCTTTCGGCACAGAACTTTAGTAGATTTCATTAACGGATGAAATCTACTAAAGTTTGTTGGATAATTTTAGCTCCAACAGATAAAGACGCTTGGTGGATAGATTCGGCCGTTACCATCTCTGTAATTGTTTTAGCATAATCTGTATCTTCATTTAATGACTTTTGCTTTGTTACATTGACTTCCTGCATCTGAAGTCGACTTTCCATTAATTCAACACGATTTTGCTTTGCACCAACTTCAGCTCGCTTAACTAGCACTTTTTCATTTAATGCATCAAGGCCTGGAATAGCTGGATTACCTCCCGCAATTAAGTTAACTCCTAGTGAGTCTCCAATATCTTTACCTGTTGTCGTATTGTCTTTTAAAAGGTTTTCTACCTCAGTCATGAATGTGTTTATTTCTTTAAACAGTCCAACACCTTCAGTATTGATTTGCATCTTGATTCCGTCAAAAACATTAATATCAATTGATTTTTCAGTTGCTACTAAAGGTGCGTTAGGGACAGCTATTCTATCAGGAACTGGAGTAAACTTTGTATTAATTGCATCATTTACAAATAGGGGATCGTTTGTATGGGTTCCCGAGAAGATATAGTTTTCTCCAACCTTTGTATTCCCCAAATCTTTAAGATGCTGTCTTATTTGACTAATTTCCTCATTAATTTTCTGACGATCCTCAGGTGTATTTGTATCATTTGCTGCTTGAACGATTAGCTCTTTGACACGAATTAATGATGTTCCTACTTGATCTAAGGCTTCATCAGTGCCGTCCAACCAGGTATTAGCTTGGTTCAAGTTTCGTTGATATTGCTGATTTTTATCTAAATCAACACGATATCCCATTCCTTTAACCGCAACTACTGGATCATCAGACGGGCGGTTAATAATACTACCCGAATTTAATTGTTCTTGATATTTCGCCATTTTATTATAACTATTATTTAAGTTACGAAGCATATTACTAGAGAGCATCGATTGTGTTACGCGCATCGTATTATTCCCTTCTTCCTAGCAAATTTTATATTATAGACCTACGCGGCCCATGCCGTTTATAATCTTGTCCAATGTTTCGTCAATCACAGTAATCATACGTGCATTCGCATTGTATGCTTGCTGGAATGTAATCATATTTGTCATTTCTTCATCTAGTGAAACCGAGTTATGAGATGCACGATTGTTTTCGATTTGTAGATGTAACGTTGTTGAGTTGTATTCATTTGTTATTGCTTGCTTTCCTTTTACACCAAGTTCTCCTATTAGCGATTTGTAATATGATTGGAATGTGCCACCTTGTAAATTACCTAAAACAGCTGATTGCAATGCGGAAAGGCCGAGTATGTTTTTATTGTTACCTTCTTCTATTTTAAACATTAGTAATCCTGTTACAGGATCAACGGCTTGGGTATTGGTAGTTTGATCAATTATTGGTTCCAGTCCCCCTGCTGCGGCAACTTGTTTTGGATCAGTAATTGCAACCTTCATGTCTCTAGCAGTTGTTCCACCAAAAAAGTTAACTCCTTGTAATCCTTCAAGATCTACCCCATTTGAGTGGACTGAATTAAATTGATCAATAATTTCTTTTGCTAAGCCATCAATTTTTTTCATCATTTCAGGGTAAGTCCCTTGCACATTTTTAGCCGCATCTTCATAACCATACGCATCGATTAAAGCAGCTAATCTGCCTTTACTTGGCTCAAGAGCATTATGATTCACGTTCTCTTCATTACGTGGATAAACAAATTCCGGAACACTATAGTTTGGATCATAATCACCATGATTCGGATCTTTAGCATTTGGATTATATGCTGGATTTAAAGTTTTAATAGGCACACTTGTCATCACAATATGAGAAAATGGTGAATAGCCTGCTGTTTGTGAATTGTCCACGTCACCATCGATTGCCTTATAAACGGGATTACCTGCACCATCAAGAACCGGATTGCCTGTAGCATCTAGTTCTGGTCCTACCGATGACAAACTCCCAAACTCTTTTCCTCGCACTAAATCAATTGACTTACCACTCGCATCTTTATACGTTATTGTCATACTTCCTTCAGCGATTGCTAGTGCATTACCGCCTGATTTTTCCAAAGATATAGATACAGGAATAATATCGTTTAATTGATCGACTAACACATCACGCGTATCGTAAAGATCATTTGGCATATATCCATTTGGCTCTACTGTTTGAATTTGCTTATTAATATCTGCAATTTGCTTCAGTAAGCTGTTTACTTGATCCGTTACAACATTAATCTCATTCCCAATATTCCCTTGAATTTGCTTCAGCTGGGTGTCCATATAGTTGAACGAATCAGTTAATGATTGTCCTTTTGAAATCATTACTTTACGCGCTGCTGTATCTTTAGGGTCGTCAATAACATCCTCCATCGACTTCCAAAATTCTGTAAACGCTTTGTTAATTCCAAACTCTGAAGGTTCAGCCATAATATCTTCCATTTGCGAAATTGACTTTGTAGTCGATTGCCAATAACCCAACTTATTAGTTTCTTGACGATATTGTCGGTCTACAAACTCATCTCGAATCCGCTGAACAGAGCTTGCCTGCACACCTGTTCCGATATGCCCAGCTGTTTTCCCAGTATTTAAGCCAGTACCTGGAAATCCTGGTGTTGTCTCCATATTAACTCGTTGACGAGAATAGCCTATTGTATTGGCATTTGAAATATTATGTCCTGTTGTATAAAGTGCTGATTGCTGCGTGTATAGACCACGTTTGCTTGCTTCAAGTCCCATAAATGTTGAGCGCATGTAAAGGGCCTCCTTTTAAGGTAGTGTTTTGGATTTTGTTAAATTTCTACAAAAAAACGCATGTATCGCTCCCGCTGCATGCGGAAACTTACATGCGATTAGGCTTTAAATTCATTGAACGATCGTTTTGTGATTTCTGAATTCCCACGTATTTGAGCACCTGAGTAATTAAACTGCTCTGTACGTTGCGGACGCATTGCATCTAATGTCACATTTATAAATTGCAACGAATTAAGTACCATTTTTTGATTTAATTCGTTTTGGATTTTCAGTTGATTTAATAGTGTGACTAAACGTTCGCGTACATTTACTAATGATTCTTTTGATTCGATGTTTTCAGCAGCATTAATCACATCGGCAACAGACGGTGTGTCAGTGAGAGCAATTCCATTTGCTCGGAGGTAATCCGTTACCATCGACTGACGCTGTTGTTCCAGTTTATTAATTGCTGCTACATGTGCCTGTTCATTTTTGATGAGCTGATCAAGCTTTTCCATATCACCTTGCTTAATATATTCCGTTTTCGCAAGTGCTAGCTCCAGTAAACTTTTATGCATTTTCTCTAGCTTCTCCAGCGTGACGACAATGTTGGCAATTGACATGTAATTAAGCGCTCCTTACTTCTAATATATTTCGGTTATCCTCGGAAAAATTTAAGCATATCTTCTGCAACTTGTTTCGCGTCTACTTTGTAATTCCCTGCATCAATATCTTCTTTAATCTTTTTCACACGTTCTGCACGTTCGTTAGCATACGTTGAATTGGCCTGCATTTCTTTTGCTTTTGTGGAAATTTCGATATGATCTGCAAATGATTTTGGAGTCTCTGCATTTTTCACAGGGCGTGCTTGCTTATTATAAGTATTGATCGCCTGTACATTAATTGGATTAATTTTCATTTTTAAAGACCTCCCTTTTAATAAAAGCATTGTCTATTCTTTATTTCGACTGCTTCATTCAATTGTTTATGCTTTAATTCGAAAAAACACTACCTATATTGAAATTATAAGCTTATTTTATGAAAAATAAAAACGAAGTCCCATGAAAAAGACTTCGTTTTAAGACCCTATTTTTTTTCTGATAGGTATGTGCTACGATCGCGGCGCTTAATATCATTGCGAAACTCTTGAGCTGCTTCGAATGTACGTAATTCTGATTTTAGTTCACCTTGGCAATTATCACATAGTTTACCTTTGTTTGTTAAATGTCCGCAATTATCACATGGATAGCCTAAACTTGGGAATACGGCTGGGTGTAAACGACCTTTTCTCACCCATTTATATAACATGTCACGCTCGACTCCTGTCGCTTCTACGATACGGTCCACATTCGCTGCACGGTTTTCCCGCTTACGTAAAAAACGATAGACGACTTGATACATGTCCTCTTCTTTTTGTGCACAATTATGGCATACTTCTCTCACGCCTGTATAATTGAAAAAACCCTCGCATACTGGACAATTCCGTAATTCCGCCATATACATCCCCCTTTTTCCTTACAATTCCTCATAGTCAATTATACATAATCCATAGGTATTTTTATTGACAACTTTCCAAACTCTCTAAGGTGGCCGTTTTAGCCATGTATGAGCGTAAAGCCTTTCACCGTTTTTGCACCAGCCTGCAGTAACGCTCTTTTCGCATGGTTTAAAGTAGTACCTGTCGTATAAATATCGTCCACTAAGAGTAAATTTCCACCTTTTATTTCCGTTACGTTCACTACTTCAAAGAGCTGTGGCGTTTGTAATCGCTGTTCTCTCGTTTTTAACGCTTGCTGCTCATTTGACAGCTTTATTAAATGATGGGCAAAGGGAATACTGGCTGCCTTCAATAATTCGTCAATATGAGCAAAAGTTCTTGTTTTTAAATTTTCGAGGTGCATCGGTATGGGAATAACGAGCCGCTTTTCATTTTTGAGCTGTTCATGAAGAATACGGTTGAATACATGGGCGAGAACTATATCATGAAGGAATTTATAGCGATGCAAAAAATCTTTCATCGCTTCATTATAATGGTATAAAGACACGACTCCTTCTTCCTGTTGTTGTTCAACTCGATGGAAGCGTTGTTCACAGCGTGGGCAAATTGTTTGAGGCAATGTTTTTCTTAGAAGCTCTTCCCACCCGAAACTTTGGTTTAGCTCCCGTTCACAAAGCAAGCAATGCTGGATAGGCTTATTCATAATAATTCATCTCCAGTATTTTCTTACGTGCCTGATCCATTTCCATCGTGATGCCGTGATGGAAAAATACAATATCACCTGATGGATAGTGCATATTCCGTCCAACTCTTCCGCTAATTTGGATTAGCGCACTGGATGTAAAAACAGGATTATCTGCTCCAACAACTGCTACTTGTACATTTTTTATCGTTATACCGCGCTCTAATATTGTTGTCGTCAATAAGCCTTTCCTTTCTTCATTGCGCAATTGCATTACTTTCTCTTTTCGGTCAGGGTCTTCGGAATGGACACTTTCAATTGTTGGTTCGATATGCTGAAATAGGGGCGTCGCTTGTTCCATTAATTCAATGGTCGGAAAAAAAATAAGGAAGGGCTGTTGATTTTGGAGCCTTTGTTCCACCCAGTTTTTGAGTTTTTGAGGGATTTTTTCTTTGTAAAATACTTTTTCATAATTCCATAGTGCCTGATATCGCGGGACAGGAAGTAACTGTCCGTGAAATCTCCGCGCAATAAAGGAGTATCCCCATTTCTCATTTCTTTGCTGAATGAGTAGTTTTGTTGAAGGCGTGGCGGTAACAAAGGCTATTGGTGCTTTGGCTTTTCTAGCTTTCATTACTGCACGCTGCAATGCTTCGTCATACGTATAAGGAAATGCATCAGCTTCATCCACAATCATCACGTCAAACGCATTTTCAAACCGGTAAAGCTGATGTGTTGTTGCAAGAATTAGCTGTGCAAATTGTGTATCATTTTGTGCGCCGCCATATAGTGCATGAATCGTAATTTGCTGAAAGACTTGTTGAAAGCGGGGATAAAGCTCGAGCACCACATCCGTTCTCGGCGTTGCTACACAAACTCTTTTCCCAGCTTTAAGTGACGCGTAGATAGGAGCAAAAAGGATCTCTGTTTTTCCAGCACCACAGACAGCATGAATGAGGTGGTTGCGGTTTTGCTTCAAGCTAGTTAGGAGTTCATCAGCCGCTTTTTGCTGATGAACAGTAAGCTTTCCCGTCCAAGTAAAATCAACTTGGGATTTCTGCATGCGGGAGCGAGGTTGTTCTTTTTTCCACATTATTAGCTCATCACAGCTGCACATGCGTCCCATCGTAATACAGTGACGGCAATAATGACACGTTTTCTGGCACTTAGCACAGTGAAAGGAAATAAATTTTGGCCGTTGTTCATTTAGACAGCGGCGACATTTTAGCTTGGGCTCTGTAATAACAGCTGGAGTGATATCAAAATACCCCCGTTTGATATAAGTTTCAATTTTAGACTGTGGATATGGCGTGTTCATGCGCGACCAAATACGACCAGTGAAGAAATTTTTGATAGCAGGTTCAGGGATGAAGCCATAGTAGCGGGTAGGTTTTTGAGAGGAGGATGATGCTGTTGATTTGGAGGTGGAAATGGGCCGGAATAATCGGTAATGCTTTTTAATTGTTGATATAGTTGTTATGGACATAGTTTTCGCTCCTTTGTTTTGTTTATATTTTTAAATAACCTATAAGGTTTAGTACCAGGGTTATTTTTCGTGCGGCAGTTTCTACTATCCTCTGTTCACGTTCCACTTTCTAAATGAGACTTTCTAATATCTAATGTGAAACACCAATTCCCACTTACCCTGTTCACAATCCTTTTTCGGCACAACATTCTCACCCTCAATAAACAAAAAAAACAGCCACTCTACTAATAAGTTAGTAGTGACTGTTTGCGCATGGTTGTATTACTTTTTCATCCAGCCGATTGCAATGGCACCTTCACCTAAGTGTGTACCGATCACCGGACCGAAATAGCTAAGCGTGAAATCGACTGTTGGATAAGCAGCCGCGAGTGAACCCATCCATTCACGTGCTTCATCCTCACAGTTGGCGTGAATTACTACCGCTTGAAGTGCACCATGTTTTTCGACCGCTGATGCTAATTGCTCTTCTACACGGCGTATTGCTTTTTTGCGTGTACGAATTTTTTCGAATGGGACAATTACTTTGTTCTCAAACGTTAAAATTGGTTTTACTTGCAGTAAGCCACCAATTAATGCCGCTGCCGCCGATAATCGACCACCGCGTTGTAAATGCTGTAAATCATCGACAATAATATATTCATCCATAGTATGTTTCAATTCGTTTAAGTGGGCCATAATCTGTTCCCCTGATGCACCTTCCAAAGCTAGTTTAGCCGCTTCCTTCACGTACATCCCCTGCAAATATGCCGCAACTTCTGAATCAAATGCGTATATGTTAGTCCCTTCCACCATACCGCTCGCTTGTACAGCACCTTGGAAAGTTCCGCTAATGCCGCTTGATAAATGGATTGTTACGATCTCATCATATTCTTTTTCTATTGTTTCAAAAAGCTCGACGAATTTTCCGACAGATGGCTGTGTTGTTTTAGGAAATTCCTTAGCACCACGCACTCGGTCATAAAACTCTGAAGCTGTAATATCAATTTCCTCATCATAAAATGTTCCTTCAATGTTCACACTCAATGGAATCATATGAATATTGTACGTTTTTCGTTCTTCAAGTGTTAAATAGGCTGTACTATCTGTCACAATTGCTGTTTTCATTGCTCTCCCACTCTCCTATGTTCACTAGTTTACATGAACTTTATGTAATTGTGAACGAAAAAATGCCTTTTCTGTAGAGAACTTCCCTCTTCCATCAAAAGTTTGTTATACGAAAAAACATCTCAACGATTATTTTCGCAAGATGCTTTTCATGTATATTAAAAGTATTATTCACTGCCAATATAATAAATGCTCGAAACTTTCCAACCGTCTTCTTTCATAAATACGGTTACTTGTCGACCCACACCGGAAAGCTCAGCACCTGTTTCCATTTCTTTTGTTTCTGTCTTTAAATTTGAAAAAACCTGCGCTTCTTCTCCACTATATTTTACAATTGTTATATCTTCTGCGGTACGCTTCACATCATATTGATCAAATACTGCGGATACGGCTTGGATATCTTCTTCATAATTGAAGCCTTTAGCATTTTTTGAAATAATATTTTTATAACGTTCTAAATCTTTTTCATTGAAGGCTTTAATATATTCATCAAAGGCAGATATAATTTTCTTTTTTTCTTCCTCAGGAACTCCAGTAGCTTCCTGAATTGAATCACCTAAAATTTCAAAACCAACCGTACCTTCATCGATCGTTTTTTGCAGTTTTTCTGGTGATGCGTCTTTTTCGTCCCCACAAGCTGCAAGTACAATTATCGACAGGACAGCTATTAACCACTTTTTCATAATTTTTCAAACCTCCCGCAAAACATTTTAGCATACAACTATCTAAACTTCGATGTCCCGAACATTCTCTTAAGCATCTATAACACATATAGACGAAACTTGTTCACAGATGTTTCTTATATTGTAGCTAATCGAATTAAATATAGCTGGGAAATTATGAGAATATATAAGGCGATAACTAACCTGGAAGCATCACTATTGCAAATAAAAAACAGAGATACCAAATCGGCTCTCTGCTTTTAACATTAAATAGTATTATCGAACCTCTACCCAGCCATTTTTAATTGCTGTTACAACGGCTTGTGTACGGTCGTTTACATTCATTTTTTGTAAAATGCTTGAAACATGGTTTTTAACCGTTTTTTCCGAGATGAAAAGTGTCTCGCCAATTGTACGGTTTGATTGACCATCCGTAAGTAATTGAAGCACTTCACATTCACGCTTTGTTAATAAGTGGAATGGACGGCGAATTTCCGTTTGGTGGAAATTCCCTTTATTTTCGTGCTCAGATAAGCGGCGGAATTCCGCAACCAGGTTTTTCGTTACTTTTGGATGCAAGTATGAACCACCATTTGAAACAACTTTAATAGCTTCAACGATTTCATCGGCATCCATCTCTTTAAGCATATAGCCTAAAGCACCTGATTTTAATGCATGCGTTACGTATGATTCATCGTCGTGAATAGATAAAACCATTACTTTTGCATCCGGGTATACTGCGAGTAAGTCAGCTGTCGCTTCTACACCGTTTTTGCGAGGCATGTTAATATCCATTAACACAACATCAGGTTCATTTTTTTCATATAGACTTACTACATCTGTTCCATCATCACCTTCAGCAACAACCTCAAATGTATCTTCAAAGTCTAAAATTCGTTTTACCCCTTCACGGAATAGTTGATGATCATCAATAATAATAATTTTCGTCATTAAGAAACCCCCTGGAAACTTTTTAATATATCTCTTCATTTTTTGATGGTAATGGAATTTTCATTAAAATGGTAGAACCGTTACCAATATCACTACTAATTTTTATAGAGCCTTTTAATAACTCAATTCTTTCTTTCATTCCTATTATACCAAATGCTCCCTGTCGAACATTTTCCGTATCAAATCCGGCTCCATTATCTTTCACGACAACATTTATTTCGGCTTCCAGCCACTCAATTTTTACAATAATCAAGTTGGATTTTCCGTGTTTTATTGCATTATTTACACTTTCCTGCACTAACCGGAAGATCGCTACCTCATAATTAGAAGGAATTCTGCGCTCATTATTGTACGAGATGAATTGAATGTCGGTATTCGGATTGTATTCCATCAGTGTAGATAAGTACTTCTTTAGTGTCGGGCCAATCCCTAAGTCATCAAGTGCCATTGGACGTAAATCATAAATAATACGTCGTACTTCAGATAAAGCATTACGAACACTGACTTTTAAATCATTTATTTCGTTTAATGCAGCCTCTACTCCCTTTTCTCGGTATGTACGGTCAATCAAATTTGAGCGCATGAGTACATTTGCCATCATTTGTGCTGGCCCATCATGAATTTCGCGTGACAATCGCTTGCGCTCTTCTTCCTGAGCAGCAATAATACGAATACCAAAGTCTTGCTTTATTTTTGCTTGTTCCAGTGCTGCCCCAACGTTTTTTAAATCGGTCGTCAAAAAATTAATGACAACATTTACCTGGTTCACAATATGATCCGCTCTTTCAATCGTATCATAAAGTGTACGCAATCGTCTTTCTAAATCGTCTCGCTTATCTCTTAGTTGTTTTTCGCGCTCACGGCAAATGGTAACTTCTAATTGGAGCTTACTTGTATTTTCATAAGCCTCACGAATTTGTTGTTCGGAATGTTCATTGAAATTCCTGCTAACAACGACTAACCGTTGTCTAGATAATTGTAACTTTCTTTCTAAATCATCACTTTCATCGATGATAATCTTTATTTCTTGACGAACAATCTCCAACTCTTGTTGCATATCTTCGAAGCTTCTTCGGCTTTGTTCACTTATTATAAATATATCATCTTTAGAATTTGTAATAGTTTCTAACATTCGATTAAATATTACATCCAGCGAGGCAACATCTATTTGATTATTTTCAAGCACTTTTCCCCCACCTTACTTCCTAAGAATGCGAACTACTCTATCTTTTTATTATATTTACAACTATTATAGTACATAAATATTATAGCATTATTCAAATATTTTTTAAGTTAAATTATGACCACAAATTCTAAATCCATATGGTAAAATAAGGGGAATATATAATGAGAAACAACTATTTAACCGTAAAAAGTTACGGAGAATCGGAAATAATTATATCAAAATCACGGTTTTTGACATATGTCAATCGTGCAGAGACGGAAGAGGAAGCTCTGCTTTTTATAGAAAAAATAAAAAAAATACATGCCGGAGCTACTCATAACTGCTCTTGCTATATGGTTGGTGAGCATGATCAAATCCAAAAAGCAAATGATGATGGGGAACCAAGTGGTACTGCAGGCGTTCCTATGTTAGAAGTTTTAAAAAAACAAGGTTTAAAAGATACGGTTGTTGTCGTAACCCGCTATTTCGGTGGCATAAAGCTTGGTGGAGGCGGCTTAATCCGCGCATATGGTAAAGCTACGACTGAAGGGATTACCGCTGCTCAAGTTGTCGAGCGTAAATTACATTATTTATTGAAAATTAGGATTGATTATGTGTGGTTGGGGAAAATAGAAAATGAGATTCGTAGTTCGCACTATATGTTACAAGATATTCACTATGCAGAAAATGTCGAAGTTTGTGTGCACGTTCTAAAAGAGGAAGAGCAGATTTTTGTCGATTGGATAACGGAATTAACGAACGGCCAGGCAACGATAACAAACGAGAACGCAGTGTTTATCGAGTTTCCCCAGGAGTAATGATGCTTCTACTGCTTAAGAATGACATCGTTACTTTACGACAAAAGTAGATTGTAGTATATTATATTAGATTGAAAACACTTATAATACTCGTTTTAATATAGTAACCTATCCCTAACCTAGAGGAGAATATTTATGAAAACAAGGCAAACTAAAAAGAAGGGCTCGTCGAAAATCAAACTGTTTTTCAAAGTAACGATGCTCCTTACCTTATCGCTTGCAATTTGTGCGACTGCATACGGTGTTTATTTAACAAAGCAGGCGGAACATGCTGCTAATAACGCATACGAAGTGATAGAAGACCGGAAAGTTTCAGAAAATCGCGAAGTAAAAGTAGAGCCGGCACAAGACAATGTTTCGATTTTAATGCTTGGTGTCGACGATAGTGAAAAGCGTGGTCAAGGCGCGGATAGTTCCCGTACAGATGCACTTTTGCTTGCCACTTTAAACAATAAAACTAAAACTGTTAAGCTAGTTAGTATTCCACGTGACTCCTACGTATACATTCCGCATATTGGGTACAAGGATAAAATCAACCATGCCCATGCTCGTGGTGGCACACTCGCTTCTATTGAAACGGTTGAGGAATTATTTGATATCCCAATTGATTACTACGTACGTTTAAACTTTAACGCATTTATCGATATTGTTGATGCATTAGGCGGTATTGAAGCAGAAGTACCTTACGCAATGCTCGAAAAGGATGAATTTGATCGTAATACGGTAAACTTAAAACCAGGTATACAGACTTTAGGTGGGCGTGAAGCACTTGCACTTGCCCGTACACGTAAGCAGGATAATGATATTGAACGCGGAAAACGCCAGCAGGAAATTATTAAAGCAATCGCTACAAAAGCTTCCTCATTTACATCGCTTACAAAATATGACGATGTTATTTCAGCAGTTGGTAACAATATGAAAACAGACATGACTTTCACTGAAATGAAGTCTTTCTTCAGCTACTTAACAAATGGTATGCCTCGAATTGATACATTGACGTTAGAAGGATATGACGATATGTCAACTGGTGTATACTACTACAAATTAGATGAAGATGCACTGGATGAAGTAAGCCATATTTTGCAAAGTCATCTAGGTCTAAACCCTGAATCTACTAATATTTCAGGTACTAGCTCCCAAACGAATTCTGCATATACAACAAAATCTAATACAGATACACAATAAACCAAACCAATCTCCGTTCATTCGGAGGTTGGTTTTTTATTCTTTTATAGCGTAATAATATTGCAAAATGAACTATTCCCCAAATAAAAAACAAGTAAACAGCCGTTAGCCATTTACTTGTTTCGATCTTTTCATTTGTTGAATATCCTTACTAGATTGAGCAATGGTTTATAGTTTTTCCCTGCTAGGCCAATAATTTCAACAAATAACTCAATCGCCACTAAAATAACAGCAATTAGTAAAATTGCGCCCCATACTTTTGCCATTGAGAAAATTACGGCTGCGAGACCAAACATAGCTGCCATCGCATAAATAATCATTACTGTTTGAGAATGAGAAAAACCTACATCCAATAAACGGTGATGTAAATGGGATTTGTCTGGATCCGACCATTTTTTACCACTGCGCAAACGACGCACAATAGCGAAGAATGTATCAGAAATTGGAACACCCAACATAATAACAGGAATAACGAATGAAATAACTGCTACATTTTTAAAACCTAAAAGTGCAAGTACTGCAATCATAAATCCTAAAAATAATGCGCCTGTATCCCCCATGAAAATTTTCGCAGGGTGGAAATTGAAAAACAGGAAACCAATTGTCGCTGCAGCTAAGATGGCTGCCATTGCAATTACAATACCATTCCCCATAATCATTGCCATAACCGCCAATGTGATTAAGGCTATTGTCGATACACCCGCAGCAAGTCCATCTAATCCATCGATTAAATTAATTGCATTAGTAATGCCGACAATCCAAATAATAGTAAAAGGAATACCTAACCAACCAAATTCAAGTTCTCCACCAAATGGTAAGTTAATATTATCGATTTGAATGCCACCGCCAAATACAACAATACAGGCTGCTATTATTTGGCCAAGCAATTTAGCCTTTGCTGAAATCTCCCGCATATCATCCACAATACCTGTAATTACGATAATTGTCGCAGCGATTAAGATCGCATATAAATAATCACTTTGAAAGTTCGTAACAAATTTTAAAAGTAAAATCCCAATCATAAACGCACCAAAAATTGCTAAGCCACCAAGTCTCGGCATAATGCGCGCATGCACTTTACGATAGTTTGGTGCATCTACAGCTCCAAGGCGAAAAGCCAATCGCTTCACAAGCGGAGTTAGTATAATTGCAGCAATAAAAGCTACGATTAAAGACACGTAAATCATGTCTCTCCTCCTTAATTTTTGTAGGGTCAAAACAATACGATTAATCGCAGCGTTTAAAATTCCGTAAAACTCTACATTATTTTTCATGATTAGTATAGCATGATTACTTCATAAAATATAGATATATTTCCTTCCACTCTTTTTACTCGTATGCCATAAATTGTTTAACTATGTTTTATATACTAAATATTTTGTAATATAAAAGGATTATTATTAAAAAAAACATTACTCTTTACCGTATAATTTTCCATATTATTTCTGCTATTCCTGTGAATACCCTTTTGATTGGTAGTCTTTTTAAGCAAAATTTGATAAAATAATTGAGTGTCTACTATATTAAAGTAGCCAATTTTAAAGGAGAGTAAAATAATGTTCTCAATTTTCAAACGCAGTAAAGAGCAAACTAGTGCTCGAGAGCTAAAAAAATACTACAAAACTGTAGAGCAAATTAATAAACTCGAAGCCATATATAGTCCAATGTCAGATGATGAGCTTCGAAATATGACATTTACATTTAAGGAACGTTTAGAGAACGGCGAACAGCTTGTCGACATTATCCCGGATGCATTTGCTGTTGTCCGTGAAGCTTCCAAACGTGTATTAAACATGCGCCATTTCGATGTCCAGCTGATTGGTGGTCTAGTATTAACTGAAGGTAATATTGCCGAAATGCCAACTGGCGAAGGTAAAACATTGGTTGCCTCACTCCCTTCCTATGTACGTGCATTAGAAGGTAAAGGAGTTCACGTTATTACAGTAAATGATTACTTGGCAAAACGTGACTTCGAATTAATTGGACAAATTCACCGTTTCCTTGGTCTAACAGTTGGTCTTAACGTACCGATGATGGAACCGGCAGATAAAAAGGAAGCGTATAATGCTGATATTACATATGGTGTTGGGACGGAATTCGGTTTCGATTACTTACGTGATAATATGGCTCATACTATTGGTGATAAAGTTCAGCGACCTTACCACTTCGCCATTATTGATGAAGTGGACTCTGTTTTAATCGACGAAGCGAAAACGCCGTTGATTATTGCAGGTAAAATGGGTGCCAATGAAGAATTGCACCGCATTGCAGCAATGCTGGCAAAACGTTTCAAACCTGAAGAAGATTATGATTTCGACGATGAAACGAAAGCAACTTCATTAACGGATCAAGGTATTGAAAAAGTTGAAGCTGCATTCGGGGTCGACAATTTGTATGACTTAGAGCATCAAACTTTGTATCACTATGTGATTCAGGCTGTCCGTGCACACGTAATGTTTGAGCTTGATGTCGATTACATCGTACGTGATGACAAAATCGAGCTAGTGGATATGTTCACAGGTCGTATTATGGAAGGTCGTTCACTTTCAGACGGTTTACACCAGGCAATCGAAGCAAAAGAAGGCGTAACGATTACTGATGAGAATAAAGCACAAGCACAAGTTACAATTCAAAACTACTTCCGTATGTACCCGAAACTATCAGGGATGACTGGTACTGCGAAAACACAAGAAAAAGAGATTTTGGAAGTTTACGGCATGCGCGTTATTCAAGTTCCAACGAATCGCCCGCGCCGCCGTCTTGACCAACCCGATCTAGTATTTGAAAAGATTGAGCAAAAATACGAATATGTTGCCCAGGAAGCATTACGTCGCCATGAAAAAGGTCAACCGATATTAATCGGAACAACTTCTATACTACAATCCGAAAAAGTAGCTAGCTACTTAAAGAAATACGGATTGGATTTCCAATTATTAAACGCAAAAACAGTCGAGCAAGAGGTTGAATTAATCTCAGAGGCGGGGCAAAGAAGCCGAATTACAGTTGCCACTAACATGGCCGGTCGTGGTACGGATATCGTATTGGGAGATGGCGTTGAAGAGCTAGGCGGTCTGTTTGTTATCGGAACGGAAAAGCACGAAAGCCGTCGTGTTGATAACCAGTTACGCGGACGTTCCGGTCGTCAGGGTGACTTAGGCGAAACTCAATTCATCCTATCCATTGAAGACGATATGTTCAAGCGTTTCGCGAAAGATGATGTAGAAAAATTCCGCAAAAAAATGACTACTAACGACATTGGTGTCGTACAGAATAAAGAAGTGACAGAGCTAATTGAACGTACACAGCGTATCGTTGAGGGTGCACATTTCTCTATGCGTGAATACAACTTAAAGCTGGATGATGTTATTAATGATCAGCGTCGAATTGTCTATGATTTACGCGATAAAGTATTAAAGAATGAAGATATTATTCCTTTACTGATTCGTATGATGTATGAAACAGTGGACTTTGCAGTTCGTGAAAATGCCCCAGAAGATAAAGATGTTATTGAATGGGATTTCGATAAGATGGAGAAAACAGTAAACTCCCTATTTATTGAGCCTGTCAAAGTTAATCGCGATGAAACTAAGGTGAAAAATTTACTTGATGCGATGGATCCTCCTGTAAAACAATTAAAGGCTGTAATCGAAAGCTTTGAGGAAAACGAACAAATTATGTCAGTTATCCCAAAGGTAATGCTAAGCTATATCGATCATATGTGGGTAAAGCATTTAGAGCAAATGACGCATTTAAAAGAAGGTATTGGCTTACGTCATTACCAACAAGAAGACCCAATGAGAATTTACCAACGTGAAGGTTTAGAATTATTCGGTAAAAACTATCAAGAACTTCGTCGTACAATTGTAGAAGAACTTGTTGCATTTATGAAAAATATTACGATGAATGTGGAGGAATAACAGAATGGGTTTATTTGATTTATTTAAAAAAAGTGACAAAGTTGGTAAAGATAGTGCTGTTGATTCATCATCAGTTGTAGAAACATCTGGTAAATCTTCAAAAAAAGATAAAGATCGTGATGTCATTACAAAATTATCTTTCCATCCTGAATGGGATGTACCACAAGAACAAAAATATGTATTCAATTTCTTAGCGAACGATTTATCACCATTAAAGCCAAATCAATTATCATTATCGGCAATTAATATTGAACCTTCACAGTCTAACGGTTCATGGAATGTAAAAGCATTTTTCCGTTCTTCATTATCCGAAGCAATCGAATTAGGCGATATCGAATTATTAATTTTAGATAAAGACGACAACCGTTTAGCTGCACAATACTTTGACTTCAAAGAGCTAGGTGTAATCCCGGCAGAAAGTGCACGTCCATGGATCTTCACTTTCCCTGCTTCTTCCATTACAGCAGACAAAGTACCAGAAGAAGGCTGGAAGATTTCATTCAACTTACTATCATTACGTGGTCACCAATTAGACTTAGATGATACATGGAAAAAACAATTGCCAAAAGATCAGCAAGAAAAACTTGAAGAAATCGTGAAAACTTTACCTAAACTAGGCAAAACCGAAGTAAACTTCACAGGATTACAAGCTAAGATGAACAATGACGGTAGCTTACATGCATCAATCTTTATCCGTAATGGCCATGATAAAGCAATTAATCTGGAGCAATTACCGCTTGAAATAATGGATGCCCGTAATGTTGTTGTTGCAAAAGGCTCATTCAAATTAGATCCTGTCTTATCTGTACAGCCAAATACGACAAAGCCTTGGACATTTATTTTCCCGAAAGAATTAGTTACTGTTAAAGGGATCGATCTTTCCCGCTGGACAGCTCGTGTACCACAATAGAAGTTAACTTTCATATACAGCATTCGGAATTCATATTCACTCCGAATGCTGTTTTTTAGTGCGTGAGGATTTAATAAGCAATATGTGTCGTAGAAATTTATGCGACCGCTATTTGTTAGCTTATTATGTAGAAACTTTTTTACTGGATGTTGAAGCTATTGTCTGTAATGTAGAAGGATAGTTCCTAATGTAGAACATCGCCTCATAAAAGTAGATTTAAAATTCCTATTAAAAAATCTCCCACCCTGTTAAAAGAGTGAGAGATTTTATATGCAGTATGTAGTGTGTATAAGCTATGTATTATTCTGCTTCTGGAGTGTTATCAACGTCTGAATCATCTTCTGCAGCTGCTGCGATTGCATCTGCTGTAGCGAAGTTAGCAACGCGTTTTGCGCCTACATATTTGTTACCCCAGTAATATTTGTCATTTATGCTTGTTTTAATAACACCCTTGCTTGTCGATGCATGGATGAATTTACCTGAACCAATGTAAATCCCTACATGAGAAATACGTTTTCCAGATGTGTTGAAAAACACCAAATCCCCAGGCTCCAGTTCACTTTTCTTTACTGAAGATCCTTGATTATACATATCTGAAGATGTACGTTCTAGGGAAGTAATACCAAGTTCTTTAAATACGTGACGAACATAGCCTGAACAATCAAAACCTTTAGCTGACGTACCGCCATATGAATAGCGTACCCCTAAATACTTGGAAGAGATTTCTTTTAACTCTTCAACAGAGTATGCCGTTTCCGCAGAAGCTTCGTTTTCATTCAATGGTGTGAAGAAAATGACGAAGGCTGCTGCCAAAGTTAGTACCGAATTGCGTATTAATTTAAAGTAATCCATCGTGTTCCCCCAACATCAATTAATTTTCTGAAAACTTAATTGATATTAGGTTAACACGATATTACAGAATATAACATTACAGTTATGTAACAATAAGGTTACATTTACCCTATTTCACTATTCTTTAAACTCGTAATAAAAACCTATTTATAATAGAGGTTTGGAACTATATACCTGAAAATAAATGGAATTAATTGTAATAATTAGCCGTAATTAACCTGTGTATCGTAATATTTGTAACATAGAGCTTCTGTTTTGTAATAGAAAAAGAACTAGTAAACGACATACTGCGTGTTTTTATTAGTTCTTTTTCTAAATTATTTTAAATTATTTAGTCGTTTATAAGCAACAAAGCGTTCTGACCAGTACTTTTCATTTATATTTGAAATCGTAATCCCTTTAGAACCCGCATGTATAAATTCGTCATTCCCGAGATAAATCCCCATATGAGAAATAGTCGGTATAAAGGTATTTTTGAAGAATACTAAATCTCCTGGAACGGGTTGCACTACTTTACTTGTATCCTGCTCGAAATACATGAGACTACTTTTTCGATCCATTGGAATACCAACAGAATTGAATACAAAGTTTACGAAGCCACTGCAGTCAAAACCTTCAATAGTTGTCCCACCATATTTATACGGTGTACCTAATGTTCCATTTGCAATAGCAATGGCCTGTGTATATAAAGCTTCTGTATGATGCGAAACAGTACTAGGTAAGGCAACTTCTCTGCTTAATTGTTTCTCAATTGCTTCATCTGCCGTTTGTTTGAAGTTAATTACAGCTTCTACGTTAGTGGCAGTAGGTGCTTCCACAGCTAAATCTTTATTGGCTGCCACCTCTATTGCAAGCTTTTGCCCTACTTTAATAGCATCGGAATTAAGCTGATTCCACTGCTTTAAGTTGCCAACGGAAATATTATATTTTTTAGCAATTTTTGTTAAGTTATCACCTTTAACTACGGTGTGGAATGATTTTTGCGGCACTTCCACTTTCTCTTCTACAACAGAAATTGCCGTAACTTTACTAGTGCCCGATGTTGTAACTGTATTCTTAATAGGAGTCACTACTAGTTTTTGCGCTATGTAAATCCGGTCTTCAGATAGTTTATTCCATTGTTTCAAATGGTTTATCGTTGTATTGTGAGCCTTCGCAATTTTTGTTAAAGTATCGCCCTTTTTTACCGAATAAGAAGGTGCGGCTTCTACAGTTGGTGCTACTAGTACAGCAGTTGAAAATACTATTCCCGTTAGCATTACCTTCCATTTAATATTCATTTGGAAAACTCCTCCTTCTCTATGAATCCATTATTATTTAATTCTATTTTACTTAATTTTCAATAGATGAAACAACATGCCAATAGATAGAATGTCAGTTAAAATATTAACAGATTATGAATATTATTATACTTCATTACCTATTTAGTGTTAATTGAATTTTGTCCAAATTGCGGAAATTAAAGTATAGGGTAATTTTACCTTGCTTGATGTACTTGTTTTTTACTATTTTTATGATAGAATTAATTTCTGTGAAAAGATTTAAATTTTTAGAAAGTTTTGTATTTTCAAATTAAAAGGAGTTCAGTCAACATGAGTAACAAGTCAGGTTTTTTCCGCGAGAATATCGCGGTAGGTTTTATGTTATTTGCGCTGTTTCTAGGTGCAGGTAATATCATATTCCCGCCACAGTTAGGCCAAATGGCTGGGGAAAATATACTAATCTCCATGATTGGGTTTTTAATAACAGGAGTAGGATTGCCTCTTTTGGGAATAATTGCTGTCGCTAAAAACGGCGGCGATTTGGAAGTATTAGCAGGGCGTATTAATCCATATTTCGGAATTATCTTTACTTCTATTATTTATTTATCTATTGGACCATTCTTTGCGATACCTCGAACAGGTGCAGTATCATATTCAATCGGCGTTGCACCGTTTTTATCTAATACAATGCAAGAAAGCTGGGTCCCATTATTTATCACAACCCTCTTATTTTTCGGATTAACATTCTACTTAGCATACAATCCGACAAAGTTAGTCGATCGTGTAGGAAAAATTTTAACACCGGCTCTTTTAATCGTTATTTGTTTACTTGCGATTAAAGCAGTCATTACTCCAATGGGTGAGATTGGTGAATCACAAGGAGCATACATAAATAATGCTTTCGGTGAATCATTCATACAAGGCTATTTAACAATGGATGTACTTGCATCATTAGTATTTGGTATTGTAATCATTCAATCTTTAGTAGCTCGAGGCGTAACAGAAAAAGCACAACAAATTAAAATCACTATCTTTGCAGGCATTGTCGCTGCACTTGGTTTAGCATTTGTGTACGTATCATTAGGTTATATCGGAGTAACAAGCACTTCGGCTATCGGCTTCCATAAGGATGGCGGAACTATTATCTCGTTAGCTGCGGAACAACTTTACGGCCAAGCAGGTAATATTATTTTATCGGCAGTCATAATTTTAGCATGTTTAACAACTTCAGTAGGTTTGTTATCAGCAAATGCGACTTTTTTCCATAAAATTTTCCCTAAAGTTTCTTATCAAGTGTATTTAGTTATTTTTGCGGTTTTCAGTTTCGGTGTTTCAAACTTTGGACTAGAAGATTTAATTAACTTATCATTACCAGTATTAGTAGCGATTTATCCGTTTGCCATTGTGCTTATGTTATTCGCACTATTCGGTAACTTATTTAACCATGCACCGAGCGTTTATGGCATGGCATTAATATTTACAGGAATTGTTGCGATTTATGATGGCATAAAACAAGCTGGTTTTGAAATTGAAGCCTATGATAAATTCCTATCAATATTCCCATTATACGATCAAGGTATCGCATGGGTTGTCCCAGCATTGGTCGGCGGTATCATCGGCTACATTATGTACTTAGTAAAACGATAATAAGTGTTTGACGATGAAGAGGGTACATTAAAAGTGAAAACTTTTAATGTACCCTCTTTAACTATGGCGTATAATAGAAATACAATAATATGGAAGTTATTCGCTTCCCATAATTCCAGAAAATAAAAATAATGAGGTGGACTCATGATCAAAAAGCATTTGTCAGCACTACTATTTTTCATCCTGTGCTTAACAATTCCATTTACCGTGCTCGCTGCGCCATTAGACGAAGCAAAGCAAATCGTGAAGGAAAATTATGTTGGCACTATTAATGGCGATATAAACCGCGCAACAAGTGTCGAGCAATTAATGAATATGCTGGATCCATATTCAACTTATTTTACCGTAGAAGAATTTGAAGAATTCATTAATGGCGTTGAGCTTACTTCAGTCGGAATAGGCGTAGTCATTGAAAAAGTGGAAAAAGGTATTCTAATTACAGAGGTTATTGAGGGAGGCAGTGCGAAAAGTGCTGGCTTAAAAGCAGGCGACATTATTACTGAAGTCGATGGCGTATCAACTCCCCCCCTTACAATCGATCAAGCCTCTTCCCGTATTAAAGGAGCGGAAAATACTACAGTCTCCTTAACGATTTCACGTGAAGATGGTACGATTATAAAAAAGGATTTAACACGAAAAGCCTTTTCAATGCCGAATGTAGAGACTAAAATTTTATATGGTAATACCGGCTATATTTCTTTAAACTCGTTTTCCAATGACACGGCCAGCCTAGTATCAAAGGCGATTCGCGATTTGAAAAATAAAGGGGCCAAATCATTTATATTTGATTTACAAAATAATGGTGGGGGTTATGTAACCGCAGCAGAGCAGCTCATTGGCATGTTCCCAAATGCAATTTATGCATACAAAATTACTGAAGCTACTGGAACTTCCAATGTTCGCGCTATTAAACAGTCCAGTACATTTCCTGTCGATACGAAATTACTCATAAATAAATTTAGTGCCAGCTCCTCTGAAATGACAGCAGCAGCACTATCAGATCAAAAATCCGCCATATTATACGGGCAAGCAACATACGGAAAGGGCTCGATGCAGGCCTTTTATGAGCTTGAAGATGGAAGCTTCCTAAAATTAACGGTTGGCCATTTCTACGGTCCAAATGGTACGAAAATTAATGAAGTTGGGGTAAAACCGCATATTAAGACTGTGAATAATCCACTTTTCAAAGCACATTACGATACAATTGCATCAAACTTAAGCAATTATAAAGAAATCTCAGCCTTAAAAAATATATCATTAGATAAAACATTTAAAATCAACTTTTCCAACAATCTTGCTAAAACAATTGATACGGCTTCAATAGAATTAGTCGAACTTGGTGGAAATATTGTTGAAACATCCTTTAAGGTGTCCGGTCGACAGCTTCTAGTCACACCTGAAAATGAGTTAACATCCGGAAAAGAGTATGCCTTAATTATCCATCCAAAAGTTAAAGGAGAAAAAGGCAATAAATTAAAAAAAGGTATCTATTTGCACGTTACAACAAAATAATGAAGCCTAATAAAAGAAAAGAGACGATTCGTATGTAGTTGCGAATCGTCTCTAATTTAATTATTGGTGAACTAAGCTTTTCTCATTTGCAAAATAAATCATACTAATATCTTGGGCTAGTTGCTCAGGATTTGATTTATTTGTCAATAAGTTTGTTAGTGTTAAACGTTCCATCGATCCGACCAAGCTTTCTGCAAGAACCGTCGCATTAACACGTTTCACTACCGGATACTCGTTTAAACTATGATTAATGACATTTTCCAATTTCGAAACAAGCATTTGCTTAACAGCCGTTGAATGTTCTGCATCAAAAAAACCTATTTTTGTTAAATTAGGATTTTTCATAAAATAATCAAACATGTTTTTTAAATTATTTTTAATAATTTCTGTTGCATAGTTTTCATTAGTTGCTTCATTTGTTGAGTTGTAAAATAGTTCAACTAATTCATTTTGAAACTGTTCATTTAAATCATTAAATAATGTTTCTTTGCTTTGGAAATATAAATAAAATGTAGGCTGTGTTAAATTTGCTGCTTTTACTATGTCACTAATTTTTGTTTGATGATAACCGTATGTAGAAAATAATTCAATTGCCTTTTCCAGTAATAGTTTTTTGCTTTTTTCACCGCTTGAATTTACACGACGTCCTCTTGCCATACCTCTCCACCCTTATCTCTATTTTAGATGATTAGTACATCATATAATTAATTCCAATTATTCCAAATACAATTATATATTAAATATTTCTTAAAATAAAGGTATCTGTCATAAATATAAGATATCATTGCATATTATGCAGTCTATTAACATTACTTTTAAATATTTTCCTTGTAGGCTATCCTTATATTATCCTTCAAAACCAAATATAGCTTTTTTTAAAACAGCAGTGAATTGGCTTATACATATTAGGATAAAGTTTGTTGTTTACACCCCTCAACATGGCATATACCTCAAAAAAGCGCATCCTGTTTCGGATACGCATTTTTCTATTTTTTCCTGGAAATTTTCCCTGATACTTTACCTACAATTTGCTGAAGCTCCTGTATTTTAAAGACAAAAAGTATTATGAAGTAACTAATTGAAGCAATTACAAATGTGAGTATTATATGCATCCACTTTTGATCCAGAACAATCCATTCTGCAATCGCCCAGTTAACTACAATAAACAATAATCCAATTGCTGCAAGTTTTATGAACTGTCCAATATTCTTGTTTACAAGCTTTAATTGATACTTACTATGTAAAACGATTATAAGTAAAAGGAAGTTCACAATCGCACTAACTAATGTACCTAGTGCTACCGCATTTGCACCTAAAACATCAATTGTCGCTAATACAACAGCGATATTCACACCGAAGACCGTTAAAATACTAAAAATCATCGGTAGTACAGAATTCCCCTTTGCATAATAGAAACGTGTAATATACGTGTTCGCAGCAAGGAAGAACATTGTCGTACTAAATACTTGCAGTAACGGTGCTGTAATCGCTGTTGATTCAGCACCAAATTTGTTATATTCAAATATTATCCGTATAATTGCCTCTGCCTGGAAATAGAAGAACACGGAAACCGGTAAAACGAGTATGTATAATAACCGCATACCACGCACGTAAAGTGCTTTTACAGACTCTGTATCCCCTTCTCCCTCTTTTCTGCTGAGCAGCGGAAAAATTACCGTCGTTACGGCAGTCATTAAAATTGCTTGTGGGAACTGTGACATTTTGGTCGCATAGTTCATTGCTGACCGAACCCCCTCTTCAAGCATCGCTGAAAAGAAACTCTGAATTAGTATATAAAGCTGTGCCGTAGCACCACCAAGTAAAATTGGTAATGCTATTTTCCATAGCATTTTTTGGTCTTCTGCGCCTTTTATACTCGGTTTAAATGACATTTCCTTCACATTGCGTACACCGTATACTAAGAACAAGAACATACAAACGGCACCAACCAATGCCCCAATTCCCATTCCAATTGGTCCCATCATAATAGACAATACAACCGATACGATTAAAAATGCACCATTATAAATAAGTACTGAAAATGCCGACAAATGGTAGCGGCCCTGTACATTTAAAATACCGCTCATCCAAGTTGATAACACGAGCATAATTGTCGATGGCATCATCCAAAAGTAAAGAGAGCGTAATATTTCATATTCCGCTTTGTCCTTCACATGGAAAAACTGCATTAATATTGGATCGGCCAAAACTATAAACAAGATGACAACAAGCGTAATCGTTATGAGTATCGTTGTAAACGTACGTCGAATATATTCCGTAATGCTCGACGTAGTTTTATGGTAAACCGATATAAACGCCGTCGTAAACGCCCCGCCAATTACTAAATACAAAAAATTTGGGATTGTATAAGCATTAATAATACTATCCGAATATACCGTTGTTCCGAAGTAGGTAGCGATATATGTCTCCCGGGCAAAGCCGACTAATCTGGCAAGTATATTAATAACAGCTACTGCCCCTATAATTTTTAAAATTCCATTCAACGCTTATCACAATCCTTTAATTACAGTTACATTAATTTGCATATTTTGAGTAAATCTTTTTTAAACGAGCAATTATATTTTTCGCATCATGAAGTTCAAGCAACTCGTTCACACGCGAATCATTTACTTGAATGCCTTCTTTCACTGCATTTTCAAGTGCAAGCTGTAGCAGAATCTCGTCTTTCGGCGGAACTAATACACCGGCACCATCTGCCAACATGTAATGCAATCCTCCGACATCAGATGCAATTACCGGTGTCCCGCAGCTCATCGCCTCCAGCGCTACTAAACCAAGCCCCTCGATATAAGAAGGAAGTACAAAAACGTCCGCTGCTTGGAAATAGTGGGCTAATTCTGTCTGTGGCATTGGCTCAATAAAATGAATGTCTACATTACCTTTTGCAAGTTCCTTCACTTTACTTGTAAAATTCGTATCCTTTGTTGATCCTACACAGTAAAGTGCAGATTGACCAGGTATGCTTTCAGAAACTTTATTGAAGGCTTGTACGAGCTCTGTAACACCTTTTTCACGAATAATATTGCCGACAAATAAAAAATTTGTCTTTTTCGGGTCCATTCCGAGCTCAACAGCGCAGTGTTGTTTGTTATCTGCTTCTTTAAAAACTGTACGATCAATACCCATGCTCATCACAGAAATTTTATCGTTTGGAACATGGAAATTCGTTTCAATTGTCGTCGCAAGCTCTTCCCCTACAGCAATAACATGGTCTGCCCTTTGCAGAATTTTCTCTGTAAATTGGCGAATTTGGCCACTCTTTTTGGCCATTTTATTAATATCTCCACCATGAGCAGTTACGATATAAGGAATATTGTAGCGCTTTTTTAAATAATAGCTGAACAATCCGCTCGGAAAGACATAGTGACTATGTGTGAGCGAAATATTTCTCTTATTTGCACGGAAAATACGCATAAAGTTTTGCGCCCAATTCAAATATTTCAGCAGCACAGTTTTCTTTCCTGTAGCAGGATTCGTATTAACAGCAAGTAATGTTTCAATACCTTCTTGTTCAAGTTGCTCAACCTGATTTTTCACAAAAATGCCGTAAGCTAAATGCTCCTTTGATGGATACATATTGCTAATGACTAAAACTTTTTTCATGATCTTTTAGCACCTTCTTTTAAAAGCTGCTCTCCTAATGCTGATTTTTCTTTAAATGACGCATTTGTACGAGCGGCTAATTTTTGTGCACCGTTCCAATCTACAGCCATGTCGTTAAAAAGCATTGCAAATTTTTCGTCTGATTTATGAAGTTCTTCAATAGGTAAAGAATAATTCCCTAACCCTGCCATTTGTAAAAAGTCATTTACTTTTACATGATAAGACACACCAATAATCGGCGTTTTTGCATCTGTTGCTAAAATCAGTGAGTGCAATCTTGTGCCAATTAACACATCGAATGTAGCTGTAAGGTCCAAAATACGTTGGGGCGGTAAATTTTCATCAATGATCTTTGTGTTTTGTGCATGCTTCATTTTCGCCTGAATATCTTTTGTTACGTCAGCATCTTGTGGATATTTCGTAGCAAAAAACGTAACTTCAACTTGCTGTTCTTCAATTAAACGGTCTAAATTTTTTGCCATACCGTCTATATAATTCTCATACTTTGTTTCATCACCTGTTGGCCAGTACGAAGCATTATAATAAGGTACCGCTGTCACACCTACTGATTTTGGTTTTTCACTATAATTTGAACGTTCTACTTCTAAACTAAATGCCGGATCCCCAATTACAGGTACATCTCGTTTTACCCCGATGGATTTTAAAAGAGCTTGGGATTGCGGATCGCGCACAGAAATATTTTGTGCATGCTTTGCCATGTAGCGTATGAACCATTTCCCTAACCCTGTATTAAGTGGACCCGCTCCGCAGCCGTATACGACATAAGGTACATTGTTATTATGGGCCATCATCGCATATGAGCCGTATAATGGGGCTTCACGTTTATAAAGATCCATTAAAATCCCCCCGCCGCCGATGACAACGAAATCAAGGTTTTTCACCACTTTAGAATTCTCTTTATATGTTTTAGCAAACGTTTTTACTGCATTTCCATTTTTGTAATATAAAGGAGCGCTTTGTACACTATAACGTTCTGCTGTTTGTTTCGGATTATTACTAAACACCGTTATATTTTGTGTATCTATTTGAAATACCTTTTGCAGTTGGCGAATTATACTTAATAAAATCGCCTCATCACCATTGTTATCATTTCCGTAATTTCCGACAATTCCAATTTTCATCTATACAATCATCCTTTGAATCAAGCATTTATGTATGCCTGGTTTATTTCATTTTCATTTGAAAAAAGGGGGTGCAAAACTCACTTAGGAACCCCCTTCCACTTAATAATTTATATATCAAGTATAGCATAATGTTCGTTTGAAACGATATTCCCGAAAGTGAGATTACTTTTTTCAATACAAAAAAATGTGTTTTTTCGTTTAATTGACGGTTTGTGATGAGTATTGGTTGCGACTTGGTGATTTCAGTCGTTTTTTCTTAGTAAATTGTCTATATAACCCTATTTGCAGGAAATATATTTTTACTATAAATTGCAATTATAGACAATATTCGCTTCTCTTATTTTTATATACATCCCCGTCCTACCTTCTTCGCTTTAAGCTCATATCAATAGTCCATCTCTCTCCCCACCGTCCTCCGTTTCCCCACAAAAAAAAAACCTTTGTAAAAGCTGCGATTCCTCGCTGCAGCTTTACAAAGGTTCTCAAATTTATTGCTGTGTGATTGTGCGATATAAGAATAAACTGAAGTGCATACGTGATACTTCTACACCTGGTTTGAATGTATTGTCTTCATAACCTGTTGTAATTTCGTTTGCCGCTAAAGTATGAATATAATCATACGCCCAATGCTTTGTGCTTACATCTTTAAATTTCGCAGCAGTTGTTCCTGTTAAACCATATGCTTCAACAAGAATTTTTGACATTTGTGCACGAGTCAATGGTTTACCTGGCTCGAACTTACCATTACCTGTACCACTCATAATGCCTGCTTGGACAATGGCAGCAACTGCACCATAATATGTGTTGTTAGTTGATAAATCACTAAATCCAGGGTTAGCAACATCTTTTGTTGATAAGCCTAATGCACGTGTTAATAATACAGCTGCTTGACCACGATTTAACGCTAATTCCGGCTTAAAAGTACCGTCCGGATAACCACTGATTAATTTATTTTCAACTAAATAATTTATTTCAGTTTTATATCGATTGTTCACGGAAATATCTTTGAACAATGCTTTTTCTGCTGCCTTTACAACGATTTCTTTAGAAACTGATTTCGTTCCTAATGTTGCCGTTACACGGGCAGTACCTTCTTTACCATTTGATTTGAATACGCCCGAACTAAATACCGAACCAATATCTCCATCTATTGACCATTGAATTTGCGAATCATTATAGATTAACGGTTCATTATTTGCACCCGTAATATTTGCTTTTAATTGAATCGATGCATTTGGTTCAACCGATCCTGATACTCCTGAAATAGTAAGTCCAGCTGGTGCATCAACTACATTGAAGCTAATTGATTGTGCGGCACCTTGATTCGTCACAGTTAAACGTTCAGAACCAGGTGAAACGGCTGTATAGCTTAACCCATTAACTGAAACTGTGTTATTTTGCGACGTTATAGTAAAATCACTTGCATTCATAGGCAGTGGATTGTAATACTCATCCAACACATAATTTGGTGTAAGTTTTACTGTTGCACCTACTAATAATGTACCAACTTTATCACGAGTTACTTGAATATGTTTTGGTGCATTTGTTGTTGGTGCTGTACTAATCGCTTCAATAATTGCTGAGACGCGACGTTGTGTGCCCCCAGACGGTGTATTCGCTAATACGACCGTATTACTTCCATATTTCCGTATACCCATCGTCGTTGAACCGCCGCCATCTAAATTGATTGCACGATCCACACCAAGGCTTACTAAATAATCTGCAAACTGAGTTAAGGTCATCCCTGCACTTGAATTGATACGACCATCAACTGTAATTAAATGTACTTTCTTTTTATCTTTACTAATTGCAATTGCAGTACGTGGTGCAGTCTCTCTTGCACGTGAACTCGATTCGTTCATAGATACATTCTTCTTGCCATCCAGTACAAGTAATGGGCCGCTCGCCATCATAAACTGTGCATCCATCCAGCGGTTATCAATTGAGAAATTTACCGAAATTTCATCACCAATCTTAATACCTCTGTACTTATCACCCCAAGTCGAGCCATTAAATGAAAGTACAAAACCGTTACGTGGAATTTTTGCCTTCGCTTCATCATCATAACCACGAATTGCTGTAACTTTCCCAGTTAACGTTTGGCCGAATTTCGTTGAACCAATTGTATTGCCTGTCTCCACAATAAATTCCATACCTTTTCCACCATTTGGCGTCATTGAACTATGGTTTTGTGGTGTATAAATAACTGCTTCATTATCTCCGCGCTTAACGTTTAACCCATTTACTTCGTTTGTCTCACCATTGTATGTAACGTTAATTTTGCTGTTGTAATATGCAATTTCACCATTACCATCCTTCGTAATTCCAAAAGCAATTGGTTGACTTACATAATTTGAACTTGAGCTTGATATAACGCTTGGTGTTACGATTGTGTTATATTGAGAAATTAAATATAACGGATAGCCATCACCCATATTATAGAAATTAGAATTGATTGCCCCAACTACCCGGTTCCCTTCCTTTGTATGACTATTCGCATGTTGCGTTGTCGTCATTAACGTATTAACAGGAGTTGGTAAACCTAAACTTATTTTAGTAAAAGAATCAGCTAAATCTACTTCTAGATGATTTACTATATTTGTTTTTGATCCTTTATGCGTGTAGTTTGAATATTTTACCCCTGGTGATAGCGGATATGTGTCATTTGTCGATTGTGCTGCACTAGCAAATTGTGGTGTACTGAAAATTAATGCAAACACCATCATCATTGCCAAAATTAGGGTTTTTTTTGTTTTCATAGTATGCGCTTCCTGTGTAATTTGAAGCAAGTCACCTTCCTCTCTTTATAACCTATATCTTACCATAACAAATTTTCGCCAAAGAAACTATTAATCTTTTGTTACAATTTACAAAAAATGTTCCTTTTCAACATAAAAATACATGATTTAAGAAAAAATAGTAGAAATTCATAAAAAAAGAACTACCTTACAAAAGGTAGTTCCAGATTGTCGACAAAAGGCATCGAGAGCTCGTCTCTCGATGCCTTTTGTCATTTCTTTTATCAAATTAGGTCCCGAAGTTCTGTAAAAGTTCTCCTCTTCGAGGGAATATGCCCTCTATTA
>NZ_JAXCLE010000021.1:0-58002 GCF_037027585.1 Solibacillus ferritrahens
ACGAGAAAACAATGGACATTAAAAAAGATGACTCCGGCAACTTACCGAAGTCATCTAATTGCAGCATAAGAAACTGCTACATCGCTTTTTTTAAACTGTCTACATAATAGGGTTCAGTTCAGGGTCCTAATGGATTCTTTTTTATTTATTGTTTATAACCTAGTTCAAAGTCGATTTTTATTTATTCACAATTAACTGCCTCCTGCCTCATCATCATCGCTCTATGTAAATAATATCATTTGAAGGTTCAAGAGACTCTTTATCCCCTAAAGAAAAATTAGTTCTTAAACGTTCAATTTCTGCATATTGAACAACCTTACCTTGATTTAAGAAAACCAATAAATAAATATCATCTCTTGATCCAATATTGCTGGGATCCTTGAATTCAACGCCCAACTGCTTTTCAATATCTGCTTGCGTTGTATAAGGTTGAAATAAATAAGCGTTCTCCCATTTAAAATCTGTAAAAGTATCTATATAGTGTGCGCTGGTGCTATTATCAGATACCATAATAATCGATGAATGAAGTTTTTCTTCAAGTTCTGTATTTCGTTTTATGCTACTGTCGTTGCATCCCATTAGTAATAACAAG
Organism: Solibacillus ferritrahens; assembly: GCF_037027585.1. Classification (NCBI taxonomy): domain Bacteria; kingdom Bacillati; phylum Bacillota; class Bacilli; order Caryophanales; family Caryophanaceae; genus Solibacillus; species Solibacillus ferritrahens. Next base: position 593 of record NZ_JAXCLE010000021.1, read on the forward strand.
GAAAACAAAACAACACCTATTTGTTTTATCAATATATTAATCTCCTTTTATGAAAATGGACGCTAATTCTTGTTTAAGAACTGCGCCCTTTAATTGAATTATGGAGCAAAATCCGCTAGACCTGTAAACAATGCAAAAAGCGCTACTATCCAAAAAATAAAGAGCGATGAGGAAAGAATTAAAGACAGTACGGGAATTATTTTTTTCTCCGTTTCTTTTGAAAGCGCCACAAGTGACATTAGGATACCTATAAATGTCAGGAAGTAAGTGATATAATCTCCTGTCATATTTCCAGTGTGGGCCAACCTTGTAGGTGTTACAAAAACGATAAAGAAACATATAATACCAACTAGAAGTGAACTATAGCTTATTAAACTATGCTTCCTTGATACACTTTGTTCGATATTATTCAAATAAACAACCTCCAAATTTTGTAATAAGCTTTATTCTATCTTTTTGGTCACGTTAAGCAAATATCGTTCTTTAATTACATCTTTACTATTCAACTATTATATAATATGCCATTTTAATGAATTTGAATGGGACCTACTCTGAAGACGAGTCGTTTTTCTCATTCAAAACCGTCCCCTGTAAGTTATTCCACTTATCCTCTAGATAATAGATATTATAAATTATCATCCCAATGATAAATGATCTGTACAATACCGGAAGAAAATGTTCTTGTATTCACGACTTTCAAATTTAACCTCTGTTTAATATCAATAAACAACGGTTTGCCTTCTCCCAATACGACGGGATGAATAGATAATCTAAATTCATCAACAAGCCCTAAATTGATAAACGTAGTAATGAGACTTGCCCCGCCGTATAGCCAAATATCTTTACCAGGTTTGTTCTTTAATTTAATTACTTCTTCACGGATGTTATTATTTATAAATATTGCTTGATGACCGGTTACGTTTTGAGTTCTGGAAAACACATATTTCTCTTTGTTATGAACCAAATCCCACATTTCTTTTTCGGTTTCGGATCCCCCTTCTTCTGGAGTATATTGCCCCCATAAGTCGTAACTCTTTCTGCCGTAAAAAATTGTATCAACTTGATTCAAAAAATCATTAAAGTTCATTTCCGGGTCCATAATACACCAATCCACTTCACCGTTTTTCCCTTCAATCAAACCATCTAAAGTAATCGCCAAATCTAAAATTACTCTTCTCTTTGTTTTATTATCTACCATTATCTTTGCTCCTTCTATACCCCATTACTTATTTGTTGCAGCTCACTTCCACTCTTCATCCAAAATAGCGTAATAATACTCATCCCACCATTCATCCCCACTCGGAATACATTTTTTGAAATACCCTTCCCTTCTCATGCCAATCTTCTCCATGACACGGTAAGAGGGTGTATTCTGTGGTTGACAAGTTGCTATAATCCGATGTAATTTCATTTTTTCAAATCCATGCTCTAACATTGCCTTGGCTGATTCTGATGCATACCCTTTGTTATAAAATTTCGGATTAAACACCCACCCAATCTCATATGTATGATCACCAAAATATTTACCAAAAAAGATATGCCCAATCAGAAGATTTTCATCTTTTAATATGACAGCGAATTTTTCAGCTTCTTCCCCCATATTTTGCTGTATAAATTCTTTAACAGCCTCTTCTTTAAAAACACCTTCAGGTATATATTTCATAACTTTGGCATCGGATGTGTATTCATATACAGCTTGTAGATCTTTTAACTCAAATTTCCGTATCAACAATCGTTCGGTTTCAAGGCGCATTACCTAACCCCCACAAATATGACTATTCTTGTTATCATATTTCGACAGATAATTAATGATTACCTTTCAAGTAAGTCTCATTACATAAAAAACCCCCACCAAACGAGTTGGCGAGGATGAATTATAATGGTCTAACTTTAAGTTTATCCTTGTAAAATATCAATCCATATTTTAATTGCTGTTGCACCAATCATGACTGCGAGTAGCCATTGCAATATTTTTACATTCAGTTTTTGCCCTAATTTTGCACCTAGTGGGGCAGCAATAACGCTGGCGATGATCATAATAAAGGCTGGCCAATATTCGACCTGTCCTGTCATCACTTTCCCAATACTGCCTCCGATTGAGGAAATAAAAGTAATGGCCAAACTTGTTGCAATTGTAATGCGTGTAGGGATTTTTAGTACTGTGAGCATAATCGGCACAAGTAAAAATCCGCCTGCTGCACCAACAATCCCTGAACCAATCCCGACAATCAGTGCAAGTGAGCTCGCTAATGGTTTATTAAAGGTAATTACTTTTGTATCTTCAACAGTTTTCCTTGGAATAAACATCATCACCGCTGCAATGCCAGCTAATAAACCATATACGATATTAACGGCATCTTCTGACAAGAATCCCGAGCCATAACTTCCGATAAAGCTACCGATTAAAATTGCGACACCCATATATATGATTAAGTCCTTGTTTAACAATCCACTTTTACGATAAGCCCAAACCCCTGCAATCGAAGCAAATAATACTTGTACAGCACTTATCCCGGAAACTTCATGTGCAGTAAATGCGACTAAACCAAACATTGGCGGAATATAAAGTAACAATGGGTATTTAATAATCGAACCGCCAACACCGAGCATGCCAGAAATAAATGAGCCGATAAACCCGAGTGCAAAAATGACCGCTATAAATGCGAACGATAAATCGATTTCCATATAAATGCCTTCTTTCGAAAAAAATATAGCGAGTAGAACTTTTCTCTACTCGCTATTTTTTTATGCTTTTTGAATGTAGAAGTACAGTACGCCTGCTTCTTCTTTTTGTTCTACGATTGTGTGACCACCAGCACCAGCCCACGCAGTAAAGTCATTTAATGCGCCTTTGTCTGTTACTAATACTTCTAAAATTTCACCTGAATTAATTGTATCGATAGTTTTTTTCGTACGTACGATTGGCATTGGGCAAGCTAAGCCTTTTGCGTCTAAAGTTTTTGCGATATTCATATTGGTTTCCTCTATTCTTAAAATTGATTTTTGTAAGCGATTTTCTTATTTACCGTACAATACGGTTGCTTGCCTCTTGAGCACGAGGCAAGCGTTAGGTATAACATTTAATTTTATTTATGAATGAATTAACGTACTGCGCAACGATTAGGTCCAATCTCCATCTCTGTTTGCTCTTCATCGCTTGGTGTCACTTTCCCCATGTTCACGATACGGATTTCTTGATAAGCATTTGGCTGTGGTGGTAAGTTATCTGTTACCATTGAACGGAATACTGCTTCGTCCTCTACATTTAAACCATGGTTTTCAGCGAATAAGTCACCAAGGCGTTTTGCCACTGTACCATCTTCATTCAGCTCTTCAATAATCATGAAGTGTGCTGGTAATACGATTAAGTCCTCTGCTAATGTGCGATAGCGTTTATATAACGTTTCGCGTAAATCACCAACCCAGTCCTCAGCTAAACCAGCTAAGTCCGGACGACCAATTGAATCGATGAATAAAATGTCACCTGTTAATAAATATTTACTATCAATTACGAAAGATGTTGAACCGATTGTGTGACCAGGTGAATATAAAGCGCCTACTTCGATTTGTGATGCACCTAAATGTACTGTTAATCCATCTGTTAAAGGTGTATAGTCAAACACTACTTCTTTCGCATCTTTTGGCGGTAAATAGTACGTTGCACCTGTTGCAGCTGAGATATGACGTCCACCGGAAATGTGATCAGCGTGCAGATGTGTATCGAATACATGCTTAATCTCTACACCTTTTTCTTTTGCAAAGTTTGTGAAAACATCTGTGAAACGGACGGCATCGATAATTGCAGCTTCTCCGCCATTAATCGCCATGTAAGAAAGGCAGCCTTTCCCTAAACGAACGAATTGATATAGTTCACCGCCATCTTTTAAATCCCCTACCTTAATTGGCTCAAGATACATTGACCACGATTTCATACCACCTTGAAGATAAGCCACTGTAAGACCTGCATCTGACAGCATTTCTGCGATCATAATAGAAGAGCCTTCCTTCGCACATACGACTAAAACTTCTTTATCTTTAGAAATCTTCGGTAAAATTTCTTCTACACCATCCAAAAGATCGAAGTAAGGAATATTTAAGTATTCGATTTGATGCCCTTCAATTTTCCAATCGTCAAATGCATCTGTATTACGTACGTCTAAAATAAATAATTCTTTGTTCTCGATTACTTTGCGTGCAACTTGTGCCGCTGTCCAAGCTGTTACTGTCATATCAAGTACCCCCATAGGTATTATTTTGTTTAAAATTTTTTGGGCTCTAGTAGCAAAATGCTACTAAAACCAATAGATTAAAACGTTAATGTTGGTGCTGCATCCTTTGCATATTCCAGGAATGTTACAGCTCCACCTACACTAATTCCATCTACGAAATCTTCTTTCGTTAAGCCCATCACGTCCATTGTCATTTGACAAGCGATGAATTGCACTCCTAAATCTTGTGCCATCTCCAATAATTGTGGGATTGCTGGTACATTTGCTTTAGCAAATCCTTCCGCAAAATGCTCTTTACCAGCCGGCATTTCAAGTGCGTGCATCCCTTGTTTATGAATTAGGTTCAAGCCTTCAAATGTGAAGAAAATTTGTACTTCTTTATCTGATGCTGCGGCTGCAGTGGCAATATTAAATACTTTATATGCATCGAAAAGGCCACCGTTTGCTGCGATAATCGCTACTTTGTTTGACATTTTATTCAACCTCTTTCTGTAGTTCGCCTTCATACCCTGACATACCAGGTAAGACATTATAAACATTCGTAAAACCTGCTTTGGCTAACTGCTGTGCTGCTAAATCTGAGCGTGTTCCTGTACGGCAAATAACATAAATAGTTTGTGCCTTATCCAGTTCATTCATACGCTCTGATAACTCACCCATTGGGATAGATTTTGCCCCCGGAATATGACCGAATGCATATTCCGCTGCTTCACGCACATCTAAAATAATGCCCTCTTCTTTTATTGCACCTTCATTTGAAATCGTTTGTTCAAACGACTTTTCCACTGCTTCGCTTACTTCTGGATTACATTTTCGGATGTAATGATAAAACACACCATTTTCTTCATTTGTCCCAATGTATTGATGACCGACTGTTTTTGACCAAGCAGCTAAATCCGCTACAGAACCTTTATCTGTTGCCTGAATTTCCAATACTTGACCTTCTGTTAAATTACCCATCGCTTTTTTCGTTTTAACAATTGGCATCGGGCAAGCTAAGCCCTTTGCATCGAGTTGTACGTCTGATTTAATCATATGAATCCTCCACTCATACCGGATAGGGTATATTTTTTACTAAAATTTTTTATTTTACTTCGCCAGTCCATTCCAGCATGCCGCCAGCCATATTCGTCACATCAAAACCTTGAGACTCTAAATATGCTGTAGCTTGACCACTGCGTCCGCCTGAACGGCATACCATAATATAAGGTGTATTTTTGTTGAGTTCATGCATACGGAATTCAAGTAATCCTAAAGGAATATGTGTAATCCCTGGAATGTGACCTGACTCTACTTCATCTACTTCGCGAACATCGATTAAATGTAACGCCTCGCCTGCTTCTAACTTTTTCTTTACTTCTTCTGGTAAAATAGTTTTCATGTTCATTCCTCCTAATATGCGCTCATGCCGCCACGGACATTCGTCACATTTTCAAACCCTTGTTTTTTTAATTGTTTACAAGCCTGACTAGATCGCATACCACTTTGACAAATCACAACAATTTCCTTATCCTTTGGCAGCTTTGAAAAGTCGGAACCAAGCGGAATATTTTTAAATTGCTTGATGTTACGTGCCTTGTATTCACCCGGTGTACGAACATCGATAAATACTTTGTTACGGTCATTAATCATTGTTTTAAGTTGCGCTGTCGATATAGTATTTACTCCTTTTACAGGCTTCATACGCCAAACAAAAAATGCAACAATTACAGCAATCAGTATTACTATTTCCATAAGTCACCTCTTAAATAAATAGATTTACGTTTCCTTCTTCCGCATCTGCTAGGTAAGCTGCAACTCCCGCGTACTGAATCCCATCTAATAATTCTTCTTTTTGAAGACCTAATAAATCCATCGTCATTGTACATGTCACAAGCTTAATATCCTGTTCCTGTGCCATTTCAACCAATTGTGTCAATGTTAACGCATTATGCTTTTTCATAACATGCTTAATCATTTTTGGACCCATACCGAGCATTTGCATTTTCGATAAGCCGAGCTTTTCAGCACCACGTGGCATCATTTTTGCAAACATTTTTTCCAGGAAGCCTTTTTGCACTGCTACTGGCTCTTGTTTTCGTAAAGCATTGATACCCCAGAACGTATGAAAAATTGTTACCTCATGATCATATGCTGCTGCACCATTGGCAATAATATAAGCCGCCATTGCCTTATCATAATCACCGCTGAATAAAACGATGGTTGTTCTTTTCTTTTCCATTTTATTGTCCCCCTACCCCTATAGGTATATTTTGTGTTAAAAATAAAAAGCCTTATCGACTTTTTACTAACAGATCTACTGCCTGTTTAACGATTGCATTTTTATCTACTGTTTCTGCATCTTCCTGTGAAAGACACTCCACTAAATTATCTGTTACAATAACACCAATAGTACGGTCAACAGCAGAACGAACAGCACTTAGCTGAGTAATGACGTCTTTACAATCTTTCTCTTCTTCCATCATCCGCAAAATGCCTCGAAGCTGACCTTCCATCTTTTTCATACGTGCCAGCACCTTTGGATCGTATTGCATACGCTCACCTCTTTTTGAAATGTTTTTATTAGCTTGACCTCATATTACTACCCCTCGGGGTATATGTCAACCGTTTTATATTTTTTTAATTTGCAGTCGAGTTTAATTCCATTTTACATGTTGTTACCCTGTTCTTTCTATAAATCCACCAATAAGTTATAATTTTCATACATTTTATATTATTAGATAAACGAGGTGGATGATGTTAACTTTATTTCAATATAATTGGCAAGTACGCGATGACTGGTTTCAGTGGTGTGAATCCATTCCGGAAGAAGAATTCTATAAAGAGCGTACAGGCGGTATGAAAAGTATTCGGGAAACATTAATACATATTATCGATTGTGAGCTACTCTGGTTAAATTCAATGCTGGAATCAAAAATTGTATTTGAAGCACGAAATGAAATTACCGATTTGAATGCGGTTAAAGCTTACTCGATATTTGTGAAAGCACATACTAAAAAATTCATTGAACACTTACCTTCAGATTATGAAAAATGCATCGTTAAAGTAACACGGCGTGACGGAACAATTCTGCACTTTACACAAAAAAAGATACTAGCACATATCATCACACATGAAATTCACCATATCGGGCAATTATCCATCTGGGCAAGGGAACTGGCGCTTAAACCGATTTCTTCTGATTTGATTGTAAGAAATTATGAGTAGTTTTTGTCAATAAGCAAAGCTGCAGCAGCTACAATATGCGCCATACCAATAAAGATTCAACTCTAATATAAGTATTAAAAATTTGAATTCAAGGATGGGGGTGACAGTTAAATGGGCGCAATCTTTTTCTTGTTTCTACTTTATATCGTTATATTTCTTGCAGTAAAACATGGAATCAATTATTCGTATATTGGTCAATTAATCAAAAATAAGTATCCCGATGATATAGAAGCCAAAAACACAGAAGTAAGTGATGAGGAAATCGAACGTGAATTGCAGAAGCAATCGGATAAAAATTAAATTATGTAAAATCCTCACTCATTTCGAAAAAACAAAAAAATACGGAGGAATAATTTGATGACTAACAGCACATCCAGCGGAGCAACTGCTCTAAATATAGGAGATGTATTGGCAACAATCATTATGTTGGGATTTATGGCAATTCCGATTATATTAGTGGTTTTCTTTTATAAAACGTATAAGAAAAACATGACTCGAGCAGAAGAACGATTCAGCGATGAAAAACAAGAAATACTTAATTTACAAAAACAAATAGATGAATTGAATGAACGTGTAGGTAAAATTGAACATGGCGATACGATTGATACTAACCAAAGGAGATAACCTTTTTGACTTATGAATTAGAGCTAACTAAAATCATAAAATCAGACGATGTATTTATGTCAATTTTAAAATCCGTACAAGCTTTAAAATTAAACGATTGCTGGGTTGCAGCTGGCGTTATTCGAAACAAGGTTTGGGATTACTTACATAACTTACAAACAGAAATAAACGATATTGATGTCATTTATTTTGATAAATCCGATTGTTCAACAGAGACGGAAAAGTTCTTAGAATCCAAGCTGCAACATATAATGCCCGCTCAACCTTGGTCGGTAAAAAACCAAGCAAGAATGCATATTAAAAATAAAGTCTCTCCTTATTTATCTTCATTTGATGGTGTAGCCCATTTTCCCGAAACACCTACATCAATTGCTGTCCGTCTAAATAATGAAAAGATAGAAATAATGGCTCCTTATGGATTGAGCGATTTATTTGAAGGTATAGTTAGACCTACGCCTCCATTTAACCAAAACGCCAATCTACATACTATTTATTTAAATCGAATACAAAACAAAAATTGGCGTTCGATTTGGCATTATTTAATTATCAAATCAGAATAGCGTTACCATAGTAAATGCTTCCCCTGACACACGCTCCAATCGCATACATTATATAAAATTTAGCTCATACATGTAGACTATCCACAAAGCACAAATTGCTTTATAGGCGATTTGTGCGCACTTCTAACTTGCTTCATCTTATATATTTCCATAAATAACCACAAAATTGCACCATTCCCCCTTAAAATACATGAATAAACAAGCACCGGATTCATTATTTTTATTTCTTAACATACACTTAAATGATACACACTACCCTGAGAGGAGCGTTTTGTGTTTACACAATATAAATACTGGCGACCGTATATTAGCCCGAACGACCCGTGCAAACCTATTGAAGTGAAAAGCTATTCCACTCCCCCACAACTCTATATCGGATTTCAACCTAGTGGATTACCCCAATTTCAAACAGCTAAAGAAGCTTTAATGCATGGTACCCTATGGCCTCAGCTATTTAGTCCATATCCTAATCCTGAAAAAAGGAATGAATCATCGTGAGCAAACAAATGCCCCCTGAATTTTATAGCCTTCTGGAGGAAATTCAGGCAATTGATTTTGTCATTGTTGAGTTAAACCTTTATTTGGACACCCACCCTGATGATTTTGAAATTATTCAGCAATTTAATGACTTTACAGAACAAAGCATAAAGTTAAAGATTCAATTTGAGCAAAAATTTGGTCCTTTAATGAATTTTGGCAGAAGTTACTCTAATTATCCTTTTAACTGGGTGGATACTCCATGGCCTTGGCAAGTTTAAAAGCTACTTTATTTAGGAGGAAAATGTGTGTGGTATTATGAAAAGAAATTGCAATACCCGGTGAAGGTTAGTACGTGTAATCCTACGCTTGCGAAGTATTTAATTGAACAATATGGGGGAGCTGATGGAGAATTAGCTGCCGCACTCCGGTATATGAATCAACGCTATACACTTCCAGATAAAGTAGTCGGACTTTTGACAGACATCGCTACAGAAGAATTTTCTCACCTTGAGATGATTGCAACGATGATTTACAAGCTCACGAAAGATGCCACTCCTGAACAAATGAAAGAAGCAGGTCTTGCCGATCATTACGTCAATCATGACAAAGCCTTATTCTATCAAAATGCTGCCGGAGTACCTTTTACCGCTTCCTATATCCAGGCAAAAGGAGACCCAATTGCCGATTTATACGAAGACATTGCAGCAGAAGAAAAAGCCCGCGCTACCTACCAGTGGATCATTGATATGTCGGATGACCGTGATTTAAATGATAGTTTAATTTTTTTGAGAGAACGCGAAATTGTTCATTCGCTGCGATTTAGAGAGGCTGTAGAAATTCTAAAAGATGATCGTGATACGAAGAAGATTTTTTAACTTCCTTATGCACCCAGTTTTGAAGTAACGAAATCCACTCCATGTAGTAACCCATCTAAGCCCAAAGATGGGTTATTTTTTATATAAAATCATATTTAATGTATAATACTCCCATATCATAAATTAAGAGGTGAAGTCATGTCCTGGAAGTTGCAAGTCGCAGAAATGAAGAAAACTTATATAACAGACCAGGAAGCCTGGAATGCACTTCACCATTTCTTTTATCACGGGAAAACGACAACTACATATAAATATGGGTTTTTTAAAGCTCTGCTAGAAGGGTGTATTACTGCCAATGAACAAGGTGAAATCTCCTATGATGCGATTTTTTATTCGTTTACTAAAATTTATTGGAACCTTGTCATTGATCATGGGCTCTGGCAATCCAATACCCGCGCTCAGCCATCCAGTGTTCAAAAAGAAATAGAGAAATTTGCGCATCAAAATTCTATACCGGCCAATTGGAATTTTGAAAAGCTGACGGACACCCAAAAAATTGAGCTCGTTCAAAAAGTTAAGCAAGTAGGGAAAAAATATGTCATTGGTGCGCTCTACGGGGATTTTAATGGAGAAATCTATACGTTTGACTTAAAACGGGAATATTTACAGTTTCACCCGAAATATTTATTATTCCTCCAGACGTATAAACGCATTTTGACGAATGTGACAAATTATCAATTGGCTCTATTCCTCGAAAAATTTAACGAAGTCGAAAAAGTGCAGAGTTTATTGACGAAAGTTGAATTCATTACAGAACGCCAGTCATTAAAGGCTTTTGAACGTTTATTGCAGCAAGCAGGTGTGTCGTCATGCTTTTATTGTAATAAAACCTTGCACTCGAAAACACATGTCGATCACTTTATTCCTTGGAGCTATTTCCAAAATGATTTACTCTGGAACTTTGTTCTCGCTTGCCCCACTTGTAATACACGAAAAAGCGATAAATTGGCAGCTCCCCAATTTCTTAATAGCTTAATTGAAAGAAACGAGGAATTACTTAGTCAAGAAATTTTAAAAGACAACCTGAATCATTACAATGCAGCTAAGCTTGAACAGCTGTATATGTTTGCCGGGAATAATGGGGTTGTAGGCGGATGGATGCCTTAATTGAAAATGCCGAAACGCTAATATACCGCGCTTCGGCACTTCATTATATATTATGTAAGTAAAAGAGACGACGGTTTCCAAGCACTTATCCATTACAAACTATTTAAATACTGTTTCACTAAGTATAAATGATGTTCATGGAATAGGCGCTCCTCCAGTTCTTTAAAAGATACCCAGCGCATCGGTTCAATTTCAACAGGTTCAGCCACCTTTTCCAATAGTTCACAAGCATACAATATCCCGATATTATGCTGGGAGTCATTTGGATATTTTGTCGATACCCAATGTCTTTCGGCCTCCCCTATAAATTTTACAATTTCGACTTTATAGCCTGTTTCCTCTATACACTCTCTTAACAGTGCTTGCTCTGAAGTTTCACCCGCCTCAATACCTCCACCTGCCAAAAACAAATACCCATTCACTTCTTCCACACACAAAAATTGCCCTTTTTCATTTTGAATAACAGCATAAGCTCCAGTTCTTTTACAATAATTTAAATCATCATTTCGTTTACCAAAAGTTTTCATTGTCCCCCCTACTTTCTGCATCTATTTCACTATTGAAAACATATTCACATCGTAAGCTATATTATTTTGATATATATATTTTTTTAAAATACCCTCTTTTTCAAAACCATTACTCAGCAATAATTGATTCGATGCATGATTTTCGATGAAAACTACTGCTCCAATTCTTGTTAACCCTAATTCATTAAAACCGTAATCAACTATTGCCATTAAAGCCTCTGAAGTATAGCCGAGTCTCCAGAAATCCGGATGAATTTCATACCCTATTTCAGCGCGTTTATGAGCTGGTGACCATAAGTTGAAACCGATCGTACCAATTAAACCTTTTTTGTTTTTTCTTTCAATTCCCCAACGAATGCCTCTTTTTTGTGTGAAATTTGAAGAAAAAGCATTAATTAAATTCTCAGCTTCCTCTAAGTTTGTAAAAGTATTCATCCCATAATGTTTTGTTACGCGGTCATCCGAAAAATAAGAATAAATAGCTTCTGCATCCTCCTGGAAAATTTCCCTTAATACTAATCGGTCTGTTGATAACGTCGGAAACATTCTTTCACCCACTTTTTTACAATTTCACTCATTATATAACATCTTTAATTCTTCTCATAGAAAAAAACGCCGATACGCAGGTTTAACGCTGCGTTTCGGCATTTTAATATATTTATCTATTCAAAAGCAGGTGTTGCCGTTTCATTGTAGTTTTCCTTTAGGAAATCGCGCACAACATCACTTGTCATTGCTTCGGCAAGCTTTTTGATTGCTTCGTCGTCCTGATTGTCCTCACGAGCTACTAATGTAATTGCGAAGTCATTTTCCACACCTTCTGTCAGCAGTGCATCACTTTTTGGCGTTAAGCCAAGTGGTGCCGCATAGGCAGGTGTCATGATAACTGCATCGGCATCATCATACATCCGCGCCAGCATTAATAAATCAACTTCTTTAAACTGAAGATTTTTCGGATTGTCCTCTATGCTCCCTAACGTATAGTAAACATCTGTTTTTTCCTTTAATGTAATGACATCATGCTGGGCAAGCAGCATTAAAGAACGGTCGACATTCGAAATATCGTTGGCAATCGCCACTGTTGCACCATCCGGTAAGTCATCGATTGAATCATGATTTTTTGCATAGACACCGTAATTCGCAAAGTAAATCGGCTGAATTGGCACTAAATTCGAGCCATTATTCCGATTGAATTCCTCCATGTATGGGACGTGCTGAAAAAAGTTTGCGTCCACTTCCTTTGCAGCGAGTGCACTGTTTGGTTGTACATTATCACCTAAAACGACAATTTCCAAGTCGATGCCGTCTTTCGCTAATTGCGGCTCAACCAACTCTAGAATTTCCGTCATTGGTGCAATTAAAGATGCGACCTTTAATGTTGTTTCTTCATTTCCTGAATCTTTATTATCTTTTGCTTCCTCTTGCCCTGTGCAGCCAACTAATGCAAAGGCTGCTGCTAAACTTAATAACCATCTTTTTTTCACAATCATTCTCCTATCTTTTATCCAACCATCTTGCTACAGTCGTTCCAAGCAATTGAATGAGCTGTACCAAAATAATCATAATCAAAATCATGTAAAGCATTAAATCTGTTTTGAATTGCTGATAGCCGTAGCGAATGGCAAAGTCACCAATCCCACCACCACCAACAACTCCCATTATTGTGGAATACGAAATAAAACTAACAATCGATGTTGTTAAACCAAGTACAAGCCCCGAGCGCGCCTCCACATAAAGAAAGCTAAAAATAATTCTTTTAACTGATGCCCCCATCGATACCGCAGCCTCGATTACCCCTTTTGGTACATCCAGTAATGACTGTTCGACAAGCCTTGCATAATGGGCAATGGCAATAATCGATAATGGGATAGTAGCTGCAACCGTACCAATCGCAGTCCCTACAATTAGCCTTGTAAAAGGTATTAAAAATACGACGAGCAATAAAAATGGAAACGAGCGGATCGTATTTACGGCTAAGTTCAGTATATTGTAGACGATACGATTTTCAAGTAACTTCCCTTTGCCGCAAAGGAATAAATATGTACCAATTGGCAGTCCGATAAGTACCGCCGCAATAATGGATACGCCTACCATGAAGAACGTTTCGCTTACCGCCCGCCATATCTCGGCTTCATATTGGATGAGTACATTAGGCATGTCCATCTCCACCTTTCACAAGCTGATTGACGAAGCTTTGGGGGTGATGGTCCGTTTCCTTTATGCCTGTTGGTACTAAATCCACGGTTTCATAAATTTGACCGGCATCCAAAACTGTTGCGCGATGGCAGATGCTTTTGACTACTTCAAGCTCATGACTAACGAGCACAATCGTTACACCTAGCGTTTCATTTACTTTTTGCAGAACACGCAGAATTTCTGCTGATGTATTCGTATCGAGTGCAGAAGTCGGCTCATCACAAAGCAATACTGCCGGTTCATTCGCAAGCGCCCTTGCTATTGCGACACGCTGCTTTTGCCCGCCGCTCAGCTGTGCAGGATATTGCTGTGCAAACTGTTCCAGCCCGACAAACTTTAGGCATTCCAAAACACGCGCCTGACGTAATTGTTTTGGATAATTCGCTAACGAGAGTGCAATTTCAACATTAGCAAATACAGTCTTATTTGCTACTAAGTGAAAATGCTGAAAAATCATCCCTATCGATTTTCTCGCTTCCCGAAGCTGTGCACTATTTAACTCGGTCAGCTGTTGGCCATTGATAATAACAGCACCAAAATCAGGAACTTCCAGCAAGTTCATCAAACGTAGCAACGTCGATTTCCCAGCTCCACTCGCTCCAATAAGACCGTGAATTTCCCCGTTTTCAATCGTTAAGGTCACATTTTGAACAGCCTCAAACGTACCAAATTTTTTTGTGATTTGCTGTAATTGAATCACCGTAAAAACACCCCTACTCCATTACCCAATCGATTTCTAATTATAGTAGATATTTCATCTTCAACCAAGAGAAATGATTTTTGAACAATGTAAAAAATGCCAAGTGCTTGAATGTTGTGCTCACAACGTGTTGATTGAGCCGTGCTTCGTAATGAAACTCATATTTAATAAAAGCAAAAAATCTCAATTTCTGTAAGGAAATTGAGATTTATACTTACTTATAAACAGCTAGAGCTTCGGTATTCTAAGAAAGAACTTTATAAACAGCACGCTGATGCGAGAAGGTTTTAAAGCCATGAATACCATGGAAACTACCGCTTCCGGAGTTATTGACACCTCCAAATGGTAAAGCAAGGTGTGTATTGTGTAAAAATAATCCGTTTATCGTCACACCACCCGAAGACGTTGCGCTTAGCACCTGCTGTTGGAAATGCTCATCATCACTGTAAATGTAAAGAGCTAATGGCTTTGGATTTGCCTGGATGTATCTAGTAACATCGGATATATCATTATAAGTTTTCACAAATGTGAGCGGCCCAAAGATTTCCTCATCTGCAATACGCATATCTGCCGAAACATTACCTAATAATGTCGGTTCAATTAAACGGTTTTCATCGTCAAATGTGCCTCCACTTAAAACAGTAGCTCCTTTTTCCAATGCATCCTTGAATAATCCCTTAATCCGATTATAGTGTGCTACATTGACAATTTGTGTGCGCTCTGTTGTACGTAACTTACCATCCTCATAGAGCATACCTAAAGTCATTTGCTGATAGGCCTGTACAAATCCAGATAAATCATCTTCGTGCACAAATAAGTAATCGGGGGAAACACAGAACTGACCAGCCATCAGCACCTTACCGAAAACGATTGTTTGCGTTGCTTTCACAGGATCATATCCCTTTTCCACAATAACCGGCGATTTGCCGCCAAGTTCGAGCGTCACGGTTGCCAGATGCTCGGCCGCTTCACGCATGACGATTTTGCCGATACGGGGACTACCTGTAAAGAAGAAATGATCAAATGGCAACTTTAGTAATTGTTCGGATACATCGGCTTCCCCCTGGACTAACGCAACCTCCTGTTCATCAAATACTGTCTCGATTATCTCTATAAGCACTTGATTGTATGCTGGATTAAATTCGCTCGGCTTAATAATTGCACAGTTACCTGCAGCCAGTGCATCCACTAAAGGATGAATTGTTACTGACATTGGAGAATTCCACGTTCCAAAAATACATACACAACCGCGGGATTCATGCAGAATATAGGCTTCGCCGTCTTGAGGATTTTCTACTCGCTCCGGATGCATCCATTGTTCCAAATGCTCAACTGTATAATCAATTGCCGATGTTACCGCATAAATTTGGTGCTCGGCTGTCATAGTAGGTGTAACAAAATCAGTAATCGCTGCTTCTACCAAGTCATGTGTACGCATTAAAATGGCATCTTTTAGCTTCATTAGTTTTTCAATCCGTTGTCTGGCTGACGTTTGACGTACCTGCCACTGATAGCTTTTTTGCTTCTCAAAAATACTTTGTAGCTTGTTGATCGTAGAATTACTCATTGCTTTCACTCCCTCTTTAAAATTAAACTTACGTATTGCAAGCCAATTTACACCAGCGGCTCTGCAACAGGCTCCTCATCCTCAATTTTTAAATTACGCTTTTGCAATGTAACAACGAAGATTCCTAGAGCAAGTACAACTGCACCTAAGCAGGCGAATAATAAGTACGTTAAGCCCTGACTTAAATTCGGAATTCTTAAAAACAGACCTAGGAAAGAAGTTGCTAATAAAGACGATACAGCAACAGCCAATTGAATTACGCTCATCGCCACACTAATGTCTTTATCAGGCAAATTCATCTGAATACCTGTGTGGAAAATCGAAATCAGAATACCACTTGACGTTCCCCAAATTAAACAAATAATTGTAAGAGCTAATGTAGAAGCGGAGGTTGTAAAGAATGTTAATGTAAAAATCATCGAGGCGAAAATAACCATCGCAACAATTGCCACTAATTTAAAATCCTTCAGTTTTACAACAATGAATCCGCTCAATGCGGCAAAAATAAAGGAAGTCAATCCTCGATAAGTCATAAATAAGCCAGTTTCTGTTGGTGTATAACCATATAGATTTTGTAAAAACATTGGCAATAAATAAATTAAGCCTGTTGCGGCAAACATAACGGCAAAAACACTTAATAGGCAAACTACAAAAACGCGGTATTTAAATAATCGTAAAGGTACGACCGGATGTGCTGCCTTCTTTTGACTTTTTATAAAGAAAACTATCGCTGTTACGAATAATAATGCTAACACAAACATTGGGACGGAAAGCCAAGGAATTCTTGAGCCGCCGAACGTTGTAACTGCAACAAAGATTAAAATAGCTGTACTTAAAATACTCATTCCCTTGTAATCAAGTTTTGCATTTTCTGTTCGTTGAATATTCGGCATATATTTAACGACTAAATATAATCCAATTACACCAATCGGGGCAATTGAATAAAATACCCAATGCCAAGACATATACTGGACAAAGATTCCGCCTAATGTAGGGGCAATAATCGCTGTAATGGCATTTAATGCACCGTAAAACCCTAAAAACTTCGCACGATTCGCTAAATCAAAAATATCACTAATGACTATTAAGCCCACTACAGCAGTAAGTGCACCACCTAATCCCTGTATCGCCCGGAAAATCATTAAATGATAAATATTGGATACCATAAAAGGTGTTATTAGTTCCGAAATTAAAATTATTAAAATACCGATAATCAAAATTTGTCTGCGTCCGTAAATATCACTCATTTTTCCAACGATTGGTGTCATGATTGCACTTACTGTTAAGTTGACAGTAAATACAAGCGAGTAAAATTCAATCCCACCAATATCATCGATAATCTTGGGTAGAGCAACTGAGAACTGGGAGGATACCATAAGCCCCAATTCGATACACATGAAAATTCCCACCATTAACAATACCTTTTGTTTATACGTTAGCGATTCAACTGTTTTAGACGTTTTCAACATGAACAAAATCACCTCTTTTATTTTGATTTTTATAACTAAAACCTTATAAAAAAGAATAGAGAGAGACTTCATTTAAATATTTCAATATATTTAAACTCGTGTCTCTCTCTATATAAGCCTCTATTTATGTGCCATAATAGCTTGCTCCTGCACAGCTTGAGCAGGTTTTTGATTGGTCCAATTTAATGCTTCAATTGCTAAGTCATAATATTGCTCGATATTTCCTAAGTAATTTTCGTAATATCTAGCCTGCTTAACAAATAAATGACAATCGATTTCCTC
This sequence comes from Solibacillus ferritrahens, assembly GCF_037027585.1. Lineage (NCBI taxonomy): Bacteria > Bacillati > Bacillota > Bacilli > Caryophanales > Caryophanaceae > Solibacillus > Solibacillus ferritrahens. The sequence goes on from NZ_JAXCLE010000021.1 coordinate 18,416, forward strand.
AGTGAATCCAATACCGCCATGAATTTGGATGTTGTGGGATGCCAATCGAATAAACGCTTCTGTAGCAAAAATACGCGCGCTGCAAATTGCCTCAGTCCTGTCCTCGGCACTTGTTTCCAAAGTCCAGTTAGCATAATAGGAAAGTGAACGTGCTGTCTCCAAATCCAATTTCATATCAGCTAAACGATGTTTGATCGCTTGGAATCTACCAATCGGATTTCCAAACTGTTCCCGAATTTTAGCATATTCGGTTGCCATCTCTACTATTTGCTCCATTGCTCCTACCGCTACGGACGATAAAGCAGCATTATAATAAAGAAGGCACTCCTGTAAAATTCCCCAGCCATCCCCTATTTGACCAATCACGTTTTCTATAGGAACCGTGACATTATCAAAATGAATGGTAAACAGTTTTCTCGTTTCCACAAAATTTTTCTGTGGCGTAACCAATAGTCCAGGTGTCTGAAGATCCACGCTGATTAAAGTAATTTCATTGTTGATTCGAAGCGGGACTAATACATGTTGTGCAAGTTCTACATCCGGCACCTGTGTTTTAACACCATTCAACCTAATTTGATCCTGAATGATTTCACCTGTTAATTGTATTCCCTGCTCTTTATAGCTTCCGCCTGGTTCTAGCCATGCCACAGTAAAATTGACATCTGAATCGGCTATGCTCTTTAAAAGTAACTGCTTCTGCTTATTCGTTCCGAAACGTTCTAGTAATGGAACTGCTAAGGCATTTGTTTCAAGGTATAAGCCTGGAAGCAACACCCTACCAAACTCTTCCATAATCGGTACTAAATCAAGCTGTCCTAAACCCATTCCCTCGTATTCCTCAGGGATATTTAATTTTGTCCATCCTAATTCCTTTAAATCGGATATTGCATTTTTTACATGCTCAGTTTTATTGTCAACATAATCTCTAGCTATTTTCGTCCGTTCCATATCGACTAAAAATTTCTTAATATATTCGCGAAACATTTCCTGTTCTTGGCTTAAAGAGAAATCCATTTTTTCACCCTCTTATAATTTATTTACCAATATCCTTTGGCAAGCCTAAAATTCGCTCAGCAATTGTATTCTTCTGAATTTCGCTCGTACCGCCTCCAATTGTTTGACCAAAGGAATATAAATAATTTTTTTGCCAATACGAGTCACCATATATAGCATCCTTTTTCCATAAAAGGCCCTGGTGTCCTTGAATAGAAATGGCTTCGGCGAATAATTCCTTAGTGTTTTCGCTAACAAAGAGTTTATCCATTGAACCTTCTACTCCCGGGTGACCTACCTTCAATTGCTTTGTTAAATTGCGGTAGTAATTTAGCAACGACCCGCGCGACTTAATATATAAATTTAGCAATCTTTTACGAACATCCGTCTTTTCAATGATCGGCACATTATCCTCTGTTACATTGCGGGCCAATTCGACCAACTCGTTGAATTGTTGTTCCAACGAAAACACCTGGGCGCCAATGCCTGTTCTTTCATGCATAAGCAACGCAATCGTTACACGCCATCCATCATCAACAGCACCGATAATTTCACTTTCATAGGCAACCGCATCATTTAAATATACCTCATTGAAATCATGCTCTCCGTCCATTTGAATAATCGGTCTAACCTCGACGCCCGGCTGATTCATATCCAGCAAAAAGCAAGTAATCCCATGATGCTTTTTCTCGCCTTTACTCGTTCGGGCAACTAAAAAGCAGCGATCTGCAAAATGCGCGAAACTCGTCCAAACTTTTTGCCCATTGATAATCCACTTATCACCATCTTTAACCGCCGTCGTTTGAACAGCCGCCAGATCTGAACCTGCATTTGGCTCAGAGTAGCCTTGACACCAAACTTCCTCACCTGTAATAATTTTTGAAATATACTTTTCCTGTTGTTCCTTGCTACCGATTTGCATGAGTGTGGGACCAACCATATGTAAGCCCACATAATTTACAAGTGGCGGTGCTTTCACACGAACCATTTCCTGATGATATATAATTTCTTCCATTAATGTTGCATTACGACCACCATGCCGCTCCGGCCAAGCAATTGCTGCCCATTTACCTTCTGATAGCTTTTTTTGCCAGTCTCTTAAAAATTGTCCTTGCTCTTGTTGATCTTCCGGCATTTTAAAGGAGCCATCCATCCAGCCCTCCGGCAGATTATTTTCCAGCCAGTCGCGAAGCTCCAGACGAAATTGTTCCTCCTGCTTCGTGTATGAAAAGTCCATTGATATTCCTCCCTTTTAAAGAATTTAGGCGAATACCCACTGTGGAATCGAGCGCTCCTCAGTAGCCTCTACCCAAACCATTTTCACTTTTGTTCCGATTGAAACTGTCTCAGCATTGCCATTAAGGACATTCGCAATAATCTTAATGTCAGGGTAATCCTCCAATTGGACAACAGCGATTACGGTCGGTAAATCGTTTTGGAATCCCGGCAAGAATGGTCTATGTGAAACGATATACGTATAAACCTCACCTGTAATATTTGATCCTAAGTTCTCCCAAGTAACCTCTATGCTTCCGCAGTTTGCACAGCTTGGACCAGGTGGGTGATTGTAAATCCCACATGTATTACATTTTTGTATATTCAGTTCATGACGATCTGCCGCATCCCAGTAAGGTGCATTATAGGTATTTTTCAATGGAATTGGCTTTTCATAAATTACTTTCGTTTCTTCGTTCATAGTCATTCCTCCTATTTACATAAAATCATTGCACCGGCAACATCAGGACCTGTCCATCCCGTACAAATTGCCAGTTCAGTATCTTCTACTTGTCGGTCAGTTCCCTCATATTCACGTCGGACTTGGCGCACAATTTCCAATACATTATTCATCCCATGTGTATAGCCTTCAGAGAGCATGCCACCTGCTGTATTAGTAGGAAGCTTCCCATCCATTCGAAGGTTTCCGGCACTTACAAAATCCCCGACCTCACCTTTCGGTGCAAGGCCATAAGCTTCCAGCTGACGTAAAACGACCCAACTAAAGCAGTCATAAATTGACGCAACTTTAATATCCTCCGGAGAAACACCCGCCGCCTTATATAATTGAGGGGCAACATAATCAGCTGCAACTTCATCAATATTTTTCCAATAGTGTGCGTGGGATACAACTTCCCTTGCAGCCATGCCTAAAATTTTTACAGGTACGGACTTACAATCTTTCGCCCGCTCTGTTGAAGTGACGATAATGGCATTCGCTTCATCCGACTCCAGGCAGTAGTCATGCTTTGTAAATGGTGAACTTAAATGTGCCGTTTTCATGTATTCTTCCATCGTTAATGGCTTCCCGTAGAAAAACGCCTTCGGATTTCGCTGCGCATGCTCATAAAAGCTTGTGCATACATGCCCTAAATGTTCTTGTGTCAAGCCGTTTAGGTGCATATGACGCGTGGCAAATAATCCGAACCATTGCCCTGGGCTACCTGCTCCGTACGGAATAATAAAGCTTCCGCCATCAAAGCCGTTTTGAAGAGCATCAATACTAAAACCGCCCCCACCCATACGTACGCCAGAGCGTCCATTCATCGAGCGGTAAATAAGTACGGTATTTACCTGACCTGTTTCGATTAAACCAATGGCCTCTGCGATTAATAGCTCGGTACTGCTCCCGCCCCCGAACATTTCTTTTACTACTTTAGGACGTACACCTAAATATGTCGCTACCTGGTGCGGACTGCAGGAATCCATTTCTGAATAACTCATGAACCCGTCGATGTCTTTTGCTTCCAAACCTGCATCTGCTATCGCAACTCTCGCCGCTTCCAATGCTAATTCCAATGGGGTAACCCCTGAATTTTTCGAACGATTGCTCTCACCTACACCAACTATGGCATATTTTTCGCGAATTTTTTCCATTAAGTTCACTCCCTCTATGTTAAAATTGGATAACTGCCTCGCCCGTTCCAACAACTTCACTGATGTCTTTTACGGCGAATAATTTCAGAACAACTTCCGTCTTCCCGTCAACTTTATTTTTTTCCTTGACGATTCCTTTACACACAATTTCATCTTCAGGAAACGTCATTGCACCAAAGCGCATTTTAAAATCGATTACCTGGCCTTCATTATTCGCAATTTTATTCACGTATTCTCCTAAAAAACCCATAATAAGCATTCCATGTGCAATCACGCCGTTTAAACCTATTTTTTGGGCAAAGGCATCATCGGTATGCAAGGGATTAAAATCGCCAGAAGCGCCAGCATATTTTACAAGCTGAACCTTTGTTACCTTTTCTTTCTTATATTCAGGAAGGTTGAGCCCTTCCACTAATTGACTCAGATCAATCATATTAATCTATCCTTTCTTTGAGAGATATTTAATTCGTTACTAATGGTCGGTACAGAATATTTGTACGGCTCGTTACAATATGCTCTCCGTTTTCGTCGTTAATTTCTGTATCGAGCAGAATGAATTCCATCGCGCCGTTCTTTCCATCCTTTTCATATACATCCGTTACCTTCATGTGGCAATATAATGTCTCTCCTGCACGTATTGGGCGGCTATATTTAAATTGTTGCTCTCCATGTAGCATTCTTCTGTAATCGAGTCCTAAATCAAACTTGTCATTTTCATCGTCCGGCTTTACGGCAATAGGAAAAGTCAGCGGTGCTATTATCCCTTTATAAGGTGTTTTTTTCGCATACTCCTCATCCGTATAAAGCGGATTCGAATCACCAATAGCCTGTGCAAATTGTCTAATATGACGCTGCTCCACCTTAAAGGTAAAGGGGTTTCCTGTTTTACCAATTAAATGTTTTAGTTCCATGGATTTATCCTCCAATCAATTCCTTCTTAATATTCTCCTCAGCGATAACAATCATCGCATCTACAGCCTTGATACCTTTTTCGTAAACAATCAGTGGATTTATATCCAATTCCTTAATTTTATCCTTATGATCCATCATTAACTGAGAGACTCTTAATAGCACATCAACAATCGCTTCTTTATCAGCCGGCGCCTGACCTCGAGCACCGTCTAAAATGGTCTTAGCCTGCAGTTCTTCGAGTAGCGCATAGGCATCTTTTCTACTTAATGGAGCTACCTTAAAGGAAATATCCTTAAACACCTCGACAAAAATCCCACCCAGGCCTGCCATAATTACCGGACCAAATACTTCATCACATTTAGCGCCAATGATAATTTCCGTTCCTTTTGGTAGCATCTCCTGTACAGATACGCCATTTAAAATGGCAGTTGGATTATAGTTTCTTGCATTACTCATAATTTCATCGAAGGCCTGAATAACCTCATCTTCCGAAGAAATATTCAGTCGAATCGCATCTGCCTCCGTTTTGTGGGGGATGTGCTGTGAATCAATTTTCATAACAACCGGGAACCCTACTTGTTGCGCCCTTTCTATGGCTTCTTCCTGCGAATTCACCACAAAGCGCTGTGTCGTCGGAATGCCGTATCTCGCTAAAATTTCACTTGCCTCTGACTCACTTAAAGTGGCATTAGGTGTTAACAAGTCTACTACGTTCTCATGAGCAAAAACTTCTTCCATCTCATTTGGCTGATACCTATCCAAAAACTGCCCATATTCTACCAATTGTGCTAATGCACTTACTGGATTCAAAGCCCCCGATACTACCGCTATTTCATTTTCAACTAATATAGGTGTTGTTTTTGGATATGTGATGTCTCCTAATGGGAACGGGAAAAAACAAATGAATTTATCGCTATTTTTCGCGACTGTCATAAACTCTTGGAAATACTTATTGTGCTCATCCCAACTATGCGGAAACTCCGTAAGGATAATGTTATCAACTTCCGGACTATTAACGAGTACCTTAAGCGTATCTAGGAAAAACTCCGTATTTGCAAAAGATGCTGCTGCAGTTAGGTCAATCGGATTGGAAACGCTTGCATAATCCGGTAGAGATTTTCGCATTTCTGTCTTTGTTTTTTCAGAGAGTTCTACAATATTCAACCCATAGGATTCACAGCGATCTGCTTCATTTATGCCCCGGCCACCGGAACTCGTAATAATCGCTGTATTTCTGCCCTTTGGCAATCGGTTCGGATTAAACAATTTTGCAAATGCAATAACATCCTCCGAATCCTCTACACGAATAATGCCATTTTGCCTGAAGAATGCATCGTAAATTTTATCGGATCCAGCAAGTGCACCCGTATGAGAAGCGGCCGCCCTACTCCCAGCATCACTGCGTCCTGTTTTCATCAGCACAATTGGCTTTCTCTTTTCCAAAGCCTTGAGTGCAGCCAGTTTCAGTTTTTCAGGGTTTTTAGCCCCTTCGATATATCCGCTAATAACCTCGATTTCGTCATCATTGACCATATATTCGATATAATCTTCCAACGTTGTGTCCATTTCATTTCCACTGCTAATAAAATAATTAAAATTAACGCCATGCTGTGCAGCTGCCATATAAGTTAAAACACCGAACGCTCCGCTTTGCGAAACATAGCCAACCCCTCGCTTGCCAGTCATTGGTACCCATAGCACCGAGGATGAAAATGTACCGATCAAACCATTCGATGTATTGACTAAACCAACACAGTTTGGACCGAGTAATCGAATATTATTTAATTTGGCAAATTCCGCCAGCTCAAGTTGCAATTTCTTTCCTTCTTCACCAGCCTCTGAAAAACCAGAAGCAAAAATGATGGCAGCTTTTACTTTTTTCTCTGCGCATTCGATTAGCCCGTTTTTAATCTGGTCATAAGCGATACAAAAAATAACGAGATCAATAGAATTTGGTACATCTGTGAGGGATGAATAGCTCTTTAAGCCCGCAATCTGATCGGCTGTAGGATGAATCGGAAATATTTCTCCCTGGAATTTCCCATCGATCAATGCTTGAAGCTGAATGTTGCCGATTTTGTACTTATTTTCCGATGCACCTAACACTGCGACCGATTCAGGGTAAAGTAACGGCTTAATTGATTCATAACCTTTTACATTTTGAGTCATTTACATTCCTCCTAAAATGTTATTAGATGATTCATCTATGACCAAATCATACATTTTGTATTTTCCTTATACAGAAAATTCAGATTAATAAAGTAATACAGTTATTAAGTTGTCAATATACTGAAATAATTCGTTTAAAGACTAGTGTCCGTTGACATTGAAAAATTACATAATAAATTTACGTTCATTCCAATCCCGACTTCTAATCATGGTAGTCTCGACTTAGATACTATGTAAGCGCATTCATTTATTATGTAAAAGAAAATAAAAAAAGCCTCCGTATACTTAACGGAAGCCTTAGTCAAATCGTTCTAACCAATTCAATATTTTCTTTTGTATTTTAGGGGAGCCCGCTACGAGTCCTCGTTCAATTTTATTCAAATACGAGGCGGAAATTTCAATTTCTTCTGCTACACTTGTTAGCGTGAGATTTTGACTTATACGCACTTCATGGATCCGCTGTACGAGTTCCGCCTGATAACTAGTCTGCATATCATTACTTGCCGTAATCGACTTCACAGGTTTTTTTACCCTTTCAATCGATCGGTAATGTTCTTTTACTTCATGAACTGGGTCAATCATGATGGCAGTATTTAGCCAATACTTTAGCCAGCCTTTACCTTGGGCAATATTTTCATCCCAATTAACATAGTACCAATCGGCAATAATTTTATCTTCCGCTAATTTATCCAAAGCTCTTTCAAGCCTCTCTCTGGTACGTACTGGCAGCCGGTCATTCACCTCTTCACCACATGCATCCAGTAGCGTATTCACCCGGTTTAATTGCTGGTAGTCCCCTTTATATGCCTGCGTTCTCCATCTCCAACTTAAATAGCGGCATAACTTTTTCTCAAGATGGAATCGCGCTGCATGATATTGCATTGCTTTTAATGGAAGCAACGCCATTTGACGTTTCGAGGAGGTTAAATATTTCGCAAATACTTTATCTACTGTAAATGTAAAGGACTTACTACAAGTTTCCTCATTAACCTCATATTCCTCTCCCATCGCATTTTTAAATAGAAACGTTCTGCCTTGGACTTCTACTTGAATCGGCTTATTATTTTTATACATAACTGTCTTATCGATTGTCAGCCACAGACTTTGAATAACCTTTAATGAATTGATTACCTGTTCCTTCTGTTTTGCTTCAAAGCCTCCCCGCCGCCCATCTCCACCTAATTTTGCACGAAGTCCTCTCATTATTAAAATATCTCTTAATTCAATCTCGACAATGTCCTCTGTATTTTTTGCTAGCTGTAAATATAGGTGACAAAGAATATCCAGCACATCAACATCCATAAGTGACATCTGTTGTGCAATATTTGAGGCATTTTGCTGATTATTATCATATGCCGAATTAATATCTTGTCTATCGTTAATTAACGGAATTATTTGAATATTCCCGTTGGTATTTCCCTTCACAAAAGAATATTTCGGCCACATAACCTCTTTATCTATCTTAAAGTTCTGTTTGTAAATCGCTTCCCTCACCACATGATAGGCTACATTATTCAAAACATAGGCATAGTTAGAAATAAATTTCAGCTGAGGTGCTTCATTATTCTCAGCAACCGTTTTAGACTGTTCTATCACGCTTTCTATTTGTAAATAGGCTGAAATATTATTATTCAATTCATTAATAAGCCTTCGCTGCCATTCTTTCAAATAAAGATCGACAAGATTACTAAATTTCCTAATAAATGATTTATTAATACTTAAATTAAAGCGCAACAACTCAAAAAATGTGACATTCAGCTCTTCACCCGATAATTCCTTTATGCCCCTAATCCCATTAATTAGAAACATTTCTTCCAAAATTAAAGTTTTCAACTGATTCCGAATCCAAACATAAAAATTATCCCATGTTTCCTCTTTCCCTAAAAAAGTCTCATTCTGAATAATTACCTTCGTTTTTTCGATGGAATTCTCCAATAATTCATCGTTATTCAAAATCGCATTACTTTCCTGTGTATTATGAGCTACCATATAAAAATTAATAGATATCGCCATTTTTTCAATTGTTCGTTTTCGCGACTGTAGTCTGATTTTGTAAAATAACTCCTCATTTTTGGCATATTCATCCCCATCTACAATATAACTAGGAGCATTTATACTACCTTCATCCTGCTCCACGTAGACAATGGACTCATCCATAATATGCCTGTCGAAAAATAAACTATAATTCTTCTTACCAATATTATAATCACTTATAAATAGAACATAGAAATCCTTAATTTTGTGCTTTTCTTCTGCCATTATATGTTCCAAATACGCCTGTGTATTTTCACTATGAGCATAATCAAACATAAAACCCCACCTACCTCATATAAAAAAGTAGTTAATACGAGTATAATTTTAACATATTTAAGAATGTTTTGTAATATAAAAAGAGTGCAGCTGTTTATAACCCATTTATCATCGCCGCACCAATATTTTTTTAAATTTTTTGATAGATTTTCACTTCTCTTTACTATATATTTTGATAAAGGGGGTGATTAAATGTTCAATCCAAGCATCCTGCAGGAAAACAATCCATTTTATGAAATTGACGTTTTTTTCGGAGTTGAAGAGTATCCATCGTTTGTATCGATTATTTTGGACAAGGAAAAATGTTCGGTAACTATTTCATTAAACGAACCTGAAAATGAATTCGCGGAGATAACATTGGAGGATAACGTAGAAATAATACGAGTAACATTCGAAAGTTTATACGCTGCAACCGAATACTATAATAATATGAGAAATCCTATGAATATTAATAACATTGTAAAAAATTACAAAAGCAAGGAGCAATAATCGCATCATGAACTTACATACGTAAAGCCATCCACATATAAGATGTGGATGGCTATTTTTATTGGTCAGCAGATTTTGCTAAGCTTTTACTGTGAAAATGTCGCAGCATTTACAAATGGCTTTGTGGTGTAGTTTGAATTGTAGATTTCTTGATCATTTACTACCGCGCTTTTTTATCCCGTTCGGCAAATAATAAGAAAGATTATTTGTAATCATTCTGCCAACCCGGAAACCGTTCACTGCAGGCTTTCCAAAAGCCCCTTTGCACAGGGTCCAGTCCATTATAAAAGTTAATACGCAGTGATTTTGCCTGCGTAAAGTCAGCATGATTCATCACTTGAAAATGGATATGGGGCTCAGAGGAATAACCTGAGTTCCCACAAAATCCTAGTAGTTGTCCAGTTTTTACACTATCGCCTACATTTACACAAATCGAATCCTTTTTAAAGTGAGCAATCATGCTATATTCGTTATTTTCGTGCACAATGATGCAATAGTTACCTAGAATATTGGTTTCATCCTTTTCCCCTGGTACATTATCTATTATTGAATCCATTACTTTTAATACAGTGCCATCAGCAGGTGCTACTACTTCAGCTCCAAATGCAAAGTAATTTTCATTTTTTAATGGGGCATCTTTGTATGTTTGGTGATTAACCATTTTTACTAAGTTATATGCATATCGTTGTTGTTCAAATGGGTAATGGTAGTTTACAAATTCATTCGTGCCTCCCCAAATAACAAACCATTCATCTGTAATCGGCATCATGTATTTATTTTTTGTCCTTATTTGATTACTCATTGGACATGTTTCAAACGGTTTTAAGTATAGCCCCTGAATGACATCTTTATCATCAAAGGCTAAAATCACCGCCTTTGTTTGTGCGTCATCTACCCATATATACCGGTACAAGCCACAAATAATATTGGACGCGATACACGTATATTGACTCACACCATTATTAAACTTACTAGACAGTTCTAAGAATTGTTCAAAGGATACAAGTTCCTGAAATGAAATGGAAGTATTTTCATAGATTATTTTAAAATTCCTTTGTAAAAAAAATTCACCAAATCTTTCCTTTAGTTGGTAATTCATATACAAAAAAACACCCCCAAAAATTAATCTGAATTATAAGAATATTTTAACAAATAAAGTCACTCTTGTCATGGTATTTAAGAATTCACAAAGATAAAAAAAGCTTAAAAATAGTGAAATCTGTCTATTGATTATTTTAATATAGGGATTAAAAATTCGCCAAACTTTGTTAATCATTTGATATAAGCACTTTTCACTATTTTAAATAGTCAAATAAAAAAAAATACCCAACAGGGAAGACTTTTGTCAGGTCCATCTGATTGAGTACCTTTTTAAGCTTTTTGTTAGTACATAATTATCCAACTGATAAAAAGTACAACAATCAGCATTATTTTGTACTTTTCTACTCTTAAAATATTCAAATTGGGAACTTGCCGTTTCATCGGTAACCAGACACTGAAACCGTAACCAACTGCAAATAGTATTAACAGCGGCTTATACAACGGCCCAATCGTATTATGATACCAAAAAAGCAATCCTAAAATAGTTAAATTGATTGTAATGGAAACTCCTAGGCCGCGTACTTTTGTGGGCCGAACAAGCTGACGTCGATTGTAATAAACTGCAGTAAAAGCATTCATGAGCAGCACTGCTACAGCGATCCATATGACTGGAAACTGTACTTTATAATGCGCATCAAACAAATCCGAATAAATCGCCGTTGGATACTGTTCATATCCAGGATAGTAAAGATTATTATCAATATCATATAAATAATTCCACGACAACTCATATTGACGTTGCTCCCCGTTTTTAAATAAGACAACAATATCATATTGCTGATCATACTTTTCAGGAGCCGAAATTGTCGGGAGATCCGATAAATTCTCAAATAAAGTCACAATACTAGGAGTTGTTATATTTTCTACACCCATATAATTTGTTGATAATTTCCCCCTAAACCCCGTTTCTCCAAGGTGTTTATACGAGGTGATTTTAGCAATTTCACCTGAGGCTGCCTGATTTATTTGATTACTGGATGTATAAAATAAAAATAGGGCGATGAAACAAATAGCGGCGACGACGCCCAATTCTCGGAGAGGTTTCAATGAAATAGGCTCTTTTACTGGTTGATCTTTTATTTTGTTTAATATCGTTTGTTTTAATCGTTCATTTTCGGGAATTTTGTTTAACTCTATTAATCGTTCATCAAGCTTCATCGATTTCCCCCCCTAAAAGCTGTTGCAATGCCTTCATTGCACTTCGCTGTGTATTGGCTATTTTCATAGCCGGTAAACCCATAATGTCACATGTTTCCTGAATCGAGAGCTCTTCAATTTTGCGGTAAATGATGACTTCACGCTGCATGGGCTTTAATTGTTGAAGTGCTTCATATAATTGCTTCCGCGATTCCTCCAGCATTAGCCATTCATGTGGCACATAAATGAATTCCTGCTGTTCCGGAGCACTTTTAAATGGCAGCCATTGAATTAATGCCTTTTTCCGGTAATAGTCATAAACAAGATTTCGGGCGACTTGCCTTATATAGGTTTGGAAATTAGCAACGTTTTCTGTATTAGATTTATAAATCCGTAAAAAAGTATCCTGCGTCAAATCTTCGGCAAGTTGCGCATTTGATACCATATACCGTATGTATTGATATGTTTTATGAAAATGTAGCTCATACAACTCATCAAAGTCCATCCCTTTCACCTCTCTTATTTATATAGACGAACGAAACGAAAAAATTTGTAAGTAATTATAAAAAATTTATAAATTACAATAAAGGCTTTTATTAATCATTGTAGAATAAGTGAAGAATGGTCCAAAATGAATGACTGGAGTTGATCTAAATGGTAAATAAAATCAAGGATCTATTTACACCGAGACTACTCAGCTGTACAAACTGCGCAGGTAAAATTGAAGAGGGTGACCGTTTTATCGCTCATATTACAATGCCTGCAGAAAAGAAAATGCTTGTCTCAAGAATGGATCAAGCCATTGCCAGAACGGCAAATCGTGTAATCTGTGAAAAATGTCAGTAACACTAAAAACTCGCAAAAAAGCGTATTCGACGACCAAATCGAATGCGCTTTTTTATATATTATGTTTAACCCTTCTAGGAGCATGACATTGGAAACTATCATTTTATTTTACTTGTTTTGATAATCTTCCAAATCAGTACGACGAACAGCACAATCAGAATCACAAAGAACGGCCAGCCAATTACAGCGTCATCACCTAATGCAATAGCAACTGTCCGGTATACTATGTAGGCAAATAATATATTAATTATATTTCGCATATAATTTAATGTTTGGCGACTGTTTTGATAGAAGGCTTTACGATTAGATTCGTTCAGTCTTTCAGGGTAATTATGTGATTGGGGAAATTTTTCAAATACCATTAAAAAGAAATGCATCGCAATAGCAATACCCGGTAAAATTAAAAGTTCCATTTTAGAGCCCCAACGATCAACATTCCCGCTGCCGTCAAAATGGGCCGGAACTTCATTTGGCATGTCTCGCCAGTTCATCACTAATATTGTTAACATAACGGCCAATGCCACATAGCCAATAATATCCATCACCCATTCCGATCTCTTTTTTGGTATGTCGATTTTAGGTTGCTTTAGATTACTCATATTCTTTCACCTCATTCATTTATTCTCCGATGCTTTTTATAACCGTAATATGGCTGTATCCGTTATACTTAAACTTACTAATCCTATTGATAGGAGAAAAACAACACATGCTACTTGATATCATTCAATTTTTACGGGAAATCGACCAGGTCATTTTTTATTACATAAAAGAGCTCGGCTTATATATTTATTTACTATTATTTGCGGTCGTTTTCTCAAAAACTGCCTTTGTCATATTAACGTTCCTGCCGGGAGACAGTACGGTTTTTACGAGCGGTACATTAGCTGCGATTGGCAAACTTGATTTAATTACATTACTCATTATATTTATTGTCGCAACAACACTTGCTGATAGCAATAACTATTTAATTGGTAAAATCGTTCGAAAAATTCCGGAAAGACGTAACCTATTTATGCGTTTTATTTCCGAAGAAACGACTGATAAAGCGTTAAATTTTTTAAAGGAATATGATCGTGTTGCCATTACCTTTTCCCGCTTCGTTCCATTAATGCGTACGATGACGCCTTTTATATGCGGTTATTCAGGGTTATCCTACGCGACATTTTTACGCTACAACTTTATTGGCGCAACGCTTTGGACTGTTGTCTGGCTTGGTGGCGGATATTTACTCGGAAATATTCCTTGGGTAGAGGATAATATTGTATTAACGTTAGCTATTATTTCGGTTATTGTTTTTGGTTTTACAGGATACGCCTACTTAAAACAATTTAAAAAGAAAAAGAAAATTGCCTTAAAATGAGAAAAGGAGCTACTATCATTATGATTAATGATACGCTCCTTTTTTTAGTAGAACACGTATACTAAATTATACGTTTGTTTGTTCTTCTTCTTGCATTTTGTGCAAATACTCAATGATTTCGCGCATGCCCTCAAGTGAGTGAACGAGAATTCCAGGATCAATACAGGAAATCATGCGGTTCTCCAAATTCGCAACAGCTGTAAAATATTTCGTCTTATTATAATTGACAAGTCCCAGTTGCGTTAAAACGCCCTCTTCAAAATCAATAATTTCCTTCGCATCTACTACTAATAGACCGTAGTTGATCATCTCCGTTTTTAATACGATCACTTTTAAGTTTTTCGTATCTGTTGGACGGTTATATAAGATAGACTGAAAATCAATAACCGGCGTAAGCTCCCCACGAATCCGTGAGAAACCTAATAAATATTTCGGTAAGTGCGGTATAGGTGTTACGCGCTCCAATTTTTCAATAGAGACCACTTGATCTACTGGTACGGCATACTCTTCTGTTCCACATAAAAATACGACTGCTTTTTCAAATCCCATAAATACCCACCTCTTATTTCAACGTTTCGATAATAATCGCTTCTAATAAATCAGCCAGCTTTTCCAGTTCTTCTACCGGCATTCTTTCGTTCGTTGTATGAATTTCCTCATAGCCTACCGATAAGTTTACTGTTGGAATCCCAAAGCCTGCAATGACATTTGCATCACTACCGCCACCTGAAATACCTAACTGTGGTGTGCGATCAACTGCCTCTACTGCAGCCTTTGCAATTTTAACCACTTGATCATCTTCTGTTACATGGAAGCCAGGATACATTAATTTTACTTCGACTTCTGCACGTGCACCGTTTTCTTTAGCGACATGCTCGAATGTCTCTTTCATATGTGCTGTTTGTGCATTTAATTTTTCTTCATCGATTGAACGTGCTTCAGCTAAAATATTTACTTCATCACAAACGATATTCGTCGCCTGTCCGCCTTCAAAGCGACCGATATTTGCAGTCGTTTCTTCATCCAAACGACCAAGGTTCATTTGAGCAACAGCTTTTGCAGCAACAGTAATCGCGGAAATACCTTTTTCCGGTGCAACACCCGCATGCGCCTTTTTACCGATTATTTTAGCAAAAACTTTCGCCTGGAAAGGAGCTGCTACTACGATGCCGCCTACTTTTCCGTCACTGTCTACCGCAAAGCCGTACTTCGCGATAATTTTCGAAGGATCCAGTTCCTTTGCACCGACCAAACCGCTTTCTTCACCAGCAGTAATAATGAATTGAATCGTACCATGTGCGATATTCTTTTCTTTTAAACGACGTGCCATTTCAAATAATGCGGCCATACCTGCTTTATCGTCCGCGCCCAAAATAGTAGTGCCGTCCGAATAAATATAGCCGTCTTCACGAATTTCAGGCTTAATCCCTTTCCCTGGCACAACTGTGTCCATATGTACTGTGAAATAAATTGGTTCGATGGATTCGTCGCCTTTTAATGTAGCGATAATATTGCCTGCGCCATGACCATTGCGTGTATGGGCATCATCCTGGTATACTTCAAAACCCATTTGTTCCAATTTTTCAACTAATACAGGTGCAATGATTTCTTCGTGCTTTGTTTCAGAATCAATTTGCACTAATTGTAAAAACTCTTCTACTAAACGATTCATATTCCATAACTCCTTTTAACTAAACAAGTTTACGCTTTATTTTACGCCTCTATTTTTGAAAAAACAATGAAAGATCATCGGCATTCAGTATTGCTTGTTTTTGTTTTATAAGCTCTGTTTCTTTTCTTGTAGCAATATTGAACTTTTGCTCCAACTCAGTAATTGTATTTGCAACATCATCCTGCACACGTGAAATTTGGTTCATGGACGTCGTAATTTTCGAGTGGATTGACCAATCAGTGAAAATATTATCGAAAAAGTAATCAGTGAACATGACAAAGCCGTCTGTATCAATAATAAGGGCATCCTGGCGAATTTCCTTCACATCTAGCAACTCATTTTGGAAGCGTTGTAATGCAATTTGTGCACCATGTAAATAATTATTGGATTCTTTTAATTTATCGTGCTTCATCATAGTAGCCATGAATCCACCGCCTAAAAACGTATCCCATGTTGAATAGGATTTGGCATCATTTAGCGCATATCCGGCATCTGTCAGTTTATTTAACGCATGATTCCCCGCGTCGATTGCTTCTTTTATTTCTTTCACTAGCTGCCTACATAAAAGCTCCTGGTCGGTAATACTCGTAAGCTCCGCTGCGATATGGGCTGCATGTTGCTGTAGCCACTGCTGCTTTTGATCATTAATTTGCTTTAATTGCTGTCCCACATAGGATTCATTGATAGCATTTAATTTATGAATCAAGTCAACATGATCGTCCTGCAAATCTTCATATGATAATTGAGCTTCCGTAAGCTTTAATTCATTGACAGCTACACGGTCTAGATTTTGCTCAATCAACTCATCCTTTTTCCCTGACCATCCACGGAATAAGTTGATAAATGAAAAGTTATCCAGCTTATTTAATTGTTGTCGGGCATTTTGTAGGTCCAACTGATGACGATCTATCTCTCGCTTCGCATGGGAAAGGAGTTTTTCCACATTTTCAATTTTTTTATGTAGCTTCTTCGCTTCAAGCAACTGTAATTGATACTCCTCAGAAAGTTGATGCAATTGCTGCCATTCCATACTTACCGCCTCCTATAATGTAATCGTACCTTCTAGTCCTCATCCTCTTCAAAAAGCTCTTTCAGCATCTTCTCCCGGTGCTTCAAAAAATAGGAGGTAATTTGATAATGCTCAGTTTGTTCATATTCGACCTGTTCAATGCCATGTTCGTCAAATTGGTATATAACTGCATTCGGAAACCCTAGTAAAATCGGAGAATGAGTCGCAATAATAAACTGTACATTCCCCTCTTTTACTAAGTCATTTAATAATGTTAAAAAAGCCAACTGTCGAGCTGGTGACAACGCGGCTTCCGGCTCATCCAGTAAATAAATGGCCTGTTCTGTAAAACGATGCTGAAAAAGTGAAAAGAACGATTCCCCGTGAGATTGATGATGGAGCGATTTCCCCCCATATGCTTTGTAGCCGTTCATATCGGTTTCATCTAAGTGGGAAGCAAACTGATAAAATGTTTCGGCACGCAGGAAAAAGCCGTTTGTCACTTTTGGCCACCATGAAAGTTTCACAAATTCTCCAAGCGCAGATTCAGCTTCATGCACCTCATACGCCTTATAATTTTGTGTACTTCCCCCTGCTGGATTGAAGCCAATTTGATCTGCAATCGCTTCGAGTAATGTCGATTTCCCCGCACCATTTTCGCCGACAAAAAAAGTAACAGGTACATCGACATCCAACTCATTCATATGACGTATAAATGGAATTGAAAAAGGATACTCACTATAATCAGGGATTTGATCTTTTTTTAATTTGATCGTTTTTAAAAACATAGGTCTACTCCTTCGAACATTGCTGTAAATTTCACTTCGTTAACTTTCTGACGACAAATACACTTCCTCAAACGGCTGAATAATTACAAAACCTTCTCCTGAAAACGCCATTTGAATCGATTCACTGCTCCCTCTGCCAATAAGCGTACGAAACGTGATATCTGTTACAAATTCCGGCTTTAAGTTACCAGACCAGGCTACTGTGGCGTTCGGATCGGTATAAACCGTCTCACCAGGCTTTACGATCAATGTTAATGGTTCAAAATGGGTAGTAATCGCTACTTTCCCTTTACCTTTTAACGTCACATTAAACAATCCGCCTGCCATCATCCCGGCCATTTTACGCATTAAATGAATATCCCATTGAATAGTAGGCTCAAAAGCTAGCAAGTCATTGCCATTGACACATAAACTTTCATTTTGTAAATCAAAGATTGTCACCTTTTTACCTTGGTCCGCTAAATAGAGGCGCCCCTTACCTTTTGCCTTCATCAGCTGTGTACCCTCACCAGTCAGCGCCTTTTTAAACATTTTTGACATACCATGCTCAAGCATCCGCTCACGTTCAAACTTGATAGAGCCCACATACGCAATCATCGCGCCCATTTTTGACCATACTTCCCCGTTCAAATTCACCTCTAGCACACGCTCTGTTTCCAGTTCAAAAAAATCATTTTCTAGCTGGTCCTGCTGTGTTTTATTCACAAAATCACGAATGGAATAGTTCCCCATCAAAAAACCTCCCTTTTTATAATCTACGGATTAAAAGTGGTATAAGTTTCGAATTTTCTGCATTTTATAATTTAATAGTATGATTTCGTTTTGTTATTACTACCACTTCATTTAAAAATCCATTACAATGAAAAAAAAGAGGTGACAACGATGGAGTATCGACGTGAAATCGGATTAGTATATTCAGTTGACGAAGCAATGGCAAAGCTCAATAATATTCGTGCACACGGCTTTTCTGAGCATGAAATCCATCTATTTGCTAAAGATATCCGTCCTCTTCATTCTTTAAAAATGTATACCGAAATTAACATACACGCTGCTGGCAATTGGGTCGATCAGATGATTAGCTTGATTACAGGTCAAAATATATATGCGGTAAGCTTACGCATTTTGCAGCTTACACAAGAGGAAGTCGCGCATTATGGCCACGGAATTGAGCAAGGGGCCATTTTTCTATTTGCTGAGCACGAGCATCCTTACGAAAAGGAACCGATAAAACAAAGAGTTCCAGTGAATATCCCGAACGTTGTGGACTAGCTCTACAAAAAACTGCCGTTATTTATAATAAAATTAAATATTAATGAACCAGCTATCAAAATACCGACAACTATATTCAACAAAATAACTAGTCGTTTCGGGAAAGGTATTTTTAGTAACGATGCAATGGTCCAGTGAATAACACTGTAAACAAATTGCACAAGTAAACTGCCCAATGTATAGAAGGCAATATAAAACAGACGTCCACTATTCGATATATCTCCCGGCGGTGCATCTGCTGCAATGAATAAAAGCATGCCCATAAACAGTTCTGATAAAAGGTGGCAAAAGTAGCCGATAAAGCAGATCATCGCCGAATACAATAAAAAATTTATTACCTCTTTTAATTTCAACATATCACCCCAAATCGTATGTATTTAATCATATTAAACGGAAATAATCCGCATGACCTCGAATGAGCAGTTTCCCATCATCCGGTGTAACCCAGAAATAACGGAATACCTTACCATCTTCTGCTCCACCACCAGTTGGTTCATAGTTCCATTCATCTTGGGTTTCATCTATATTCAACCGATAAAAGTATCGGTGATGAATCACGCCATCATCATTTTCCCAGAAGTCGTCAATGAGATATTGAATGTCTGTAAAATCAATCAACCCTGTCTCCTCTTCCATTTCACGCTTCACTGCATCAACAGGCAGCTCCCCATGCTTTACGGTTCCTTTAGGAATTTGAATACCCGCTTCCTTTACCGGATGCTGAAATACTAGAATTTGAGTCTTCCCATCCACCAGTCTCGTTACGTATCCGTACGACTTTTTGATAATCGGCCAATGTATGGCTTTTTCCATTAACTCAATCATGAAACTATCTTTAGCTTGTTGGTAACTGGACGTATCATTTGGAAATTTAGTTGCAAGTTCTATTTTCAATTGTCCGTATTTACGTGCTTGCTCGAGATGATTCATTAAATAATATTTAAATTGTAAATGCTTATTAATATTTTCATGACCAGCAGAATAAATATGCACATGATGGCTTCGATTTTGGTCACCCTTTGTATAATAACGACGGCCATTAATGCCGTTTTCCCCTCGAACTTTATAGCCAAGCTTGCGCATTCTTTCATCATAAAGTGATGCCAGCTCTATATTTGATAATCCAATCACAATATCAATAATTGGTTTTGCATAGCCAATAGTCGGAATAGCCGTACTTCCAATATGATAGATTTGGATTAATTGCTCCTGAAAAATATCCTTTAACCGCTGCTCTTCTGACTCATATAATCGATTCCAATCACTTGTCCATTTACTGATGATTGTTTTTTTCATTAAATAACCCCCCCCTCTTCAAAAATAGTAATTAGAGACACTGTGGCTAGAGTCACTTGGAAAAATAGACGGAGAATTTCCGCTTATTTGGAAAATTATATACTTTATTGCCTAAATAGAGGAAAGAATTCCGCTTATTGTTCCGAAAAACATAAATCTAGGGAATTTTTCACTAAATAAACGGAAAACTTCCCCTTATTTACGCCATAATCAGCGCCACCTTTAAAATAGCCGGAAAATCTCCGCTTATTTTATTGTTGGTCGGAATCCTTGTTCAGTCTTCGCACCCACTCTAAACAAAAACACCAGCCCTCTATGAAATAAAGAGCTGGTGCCATACTATTTTATACAGTCAGAATTATAGTGGAATGTTGCCGTGTTTTTTGTACGGACGGTCTTCTTGCTTCGTTGAAAGCATATCCAATGCTTGGATTAGCTTAATACGCGTTTCACGAGGATCGATAACATCGTCTACCATACCGCGAGATGCCGCAACATATGGGTTTGCGAACTTTTCTTTATATTCCTCGATTTTCGCTGCACGTGTAGCGTCTGGATCTGCAGATTTCGCAATTTCACCTGCGTGAATGATGTTCGCTGCACCAGCTGCACCCATTACAGCAATTTCAGCGTTTGGCCATGCGAATACTAAATCCGCGCCAATTGCTTTTGAGTTTAATGCTACATATGCGCCGCCGTAAGCTTTACGTAAAATAACCGTAATTTTCGGTACAGTTGCTTCTGAGTATGCATAAAGGATTTTCGCTCCGTGTCGGATAATTCCGCCGTGCTCTTGCTTAACACCCGGGAAGAAACCAGATACGTCTTCGAATGTAATAACAGGAACATTGAATGCATCACATGTACGTACGAAACGAGCTAATTTATCAGAAGAATCGATATCAAGTCCACCAGCTAAAAACTTCGGCTGGTTACAAACTAAACCAACTGATTCACCCGCGATACGTGCAAAACCAACTACGATGTTTTTCGCAAATTCTTTTTGCACTTCCATGAATGAACCTTCATCTACTACTTGCTCTACTACTTTACGAACGTCATAAGATTTCGTTTGGTCGATAGGAACGACATCAACAAGCTCTGAACGGAAGTTATCGCCTTCTGGAGCTGGCTGCTTCGGTGCTTTTTCCTTATTGTTTTGCGGTAAGTAAGATAGTAATTGCTGAATTTGTGCAATTGCTGCTTCTTCATTTTCAGCGCGGAAGTGGGCATTACCTGAAACTGCATTATGCACTTTCGATCCACCTAAACCTTCAGCAGAAATTTTCTCACCTGTAACTGTTTCAATTACTTTTGGACCTGTAATAAACATTTGAGACGTTTTATCAACCATTAAGATGAAGTCCGTGATTGCCGGTGAATAAACCGCACCGCCAGCACATGGTCCCATGATTACTGAAATTTGCGGAATAACACCTGAATAAATCGAGTTACGGTAGAAAATATGGCCGTATCCATCTAAAGAAAGAACACCTTCTTGAATACGTGCACCGCCTGAATCGTTAATGCCGATAAATGGTGTACCGTTTTTAGCAGCTAAATCCATTACTGCAGCAATTTTTTTCGCGTGCATTTCACCTAAAGCTCCACCGAATACAGTAAAATCTTGAGCGAATAAATAAATGTTCCGACCATTAATTTTACCGAAACCTGTAACAACACCATCACCAGGTCCCTCTAATTTTTCCATACCAAAATCAACAGTACGGTGTGTGATGAAAGGGTTAATCTCAACGAAAGACCCTTCATCCAGTAACATTTCAATACGTTCGCGGGCAGTCATTTTACCTTTTTCATGCTGCTTATCAATACGTGCATCACCGCCGCCAAGCTGGATTGCTTCTTTGCGGTCATATAGCTCATTAATTTTATCAAACATATCCATCGTAATTGTCATCGTTATTTATCCCCTTTTCCGCTTTTATCACATAATTCATAAAGTACACCAAATGAGTCTTTAGGATGTAAAAACGCCACTTCTGCGCCACCAGCACCTGGTCCTGGCTCGTCCGACAGCAGTCTTACACCTTTTTCACGTAATTCTGCCATGCGCTCGCGGATCCCCGTAACACCAAAAGCCACATGGTGAATGCCTTCTCCACGCTTTTCCAAAAAGCCGTGAATCGCACTCTTTTCACTCATCGGTTCGAGAAGCTCAATTTTCACATTTCCTGCATCAATGAACGCTACTTTCACTTGCTGAGATTCTACTTCTTCCATTTTTAAAAGCTTTAAACCTAGCGTTTCTGTGTAATATGTAATACGTTCTTCAATATTGCGTACAGCAATACCAATATGATCGACTTTTTCCACGATGTTTGACTCCCTTATAATAAAATTTCTATGAGGTAATTCAATAGTACTTGAGAATTCCTTCAGATTTGTTAAACTAAAATTAGTTCATTATGAAGGAGCGAAAACAATGAGCAACAAAAAATTCCAAAAGATCGTCGTTTATTCAATGGTTGTAATTATGTTAATTTCAACTGTGGCAATGGGCGTAGCAGCAATCATGTAATGGATGTTTCGTACATCCATTTTTTTTATTTCAATCCTTTAAATGATTGCTTTATAACAAGATAAGCATCCATTTCCTCAATAAACTGATACAACGATGCCATCGCAATAAACGTCTCATGGTCATTAGGCAGCGGCATTTTTGCAAACTCTTCCTTCACTTTATCTAACTTCTCCAAAAAATGACTTGCGGTATTTCCCGAATGAACATGCTCACTAAGATCCTCTATAAATGCTGCAACTAGTGGCGCCTGCTCGGTCATAACCGGCAGTGTTGTAATTTTAGGCAACACACGTTCAATAATTTCGAGCTGCTTTTCACGCATATCAAAATACATATAATATATATTTTCTTTACGTGTTAAATGGTTTTCTACATCTTTGAACGCTAGTGATTTCCCCGCATCAATCACCTTTGCTGCTTCTATCAGTTCTCTACCATCCCATAGTGAATCGCCATTTCGTAAATACACGGCAATTTCTGCCAGTATTTTCTTTAATAATGATTCAATCTTTTCACGATTGTAAAACAGGCCGTGCTGTATATCAGGCATGTACATATTAATAACTACCCCTACTCCAAAGCCGATTGCCATTAAACCCAATTCATTTAAAAGTAAATCGGTTGTAAAATCAGCAGTTAAAAAAATATGCATCATAATGACAGAACTCGATATAAAGCCTTCCACAACCCGCAGTGATACGATCGTAGGTATGAACAGAAGTAAAACAATCCCCAAAACTATCGGTGAATAACCGAATATTTCGAAAAATATGAATGCATAAGTCATACCAACCAATGTGGAAACGACTCTCGTATAAACTGCATGGAGAGACTTTCGTTTAGTTGGTTGAATACATAAAATCGTTAAAATCCCGGCCGCCGTAAAAAACTGTAAATCAAAATACTGGGCAATTGCTATCGCGATAGAAGCTCCAAGCGCTGTTTTCAGTGTACGATAGCCGATTGAAAATTTTTTCATATCGGTAGTACCCCCTTTTTATAGTAAGTGTGACAGGTGCACATTATGACACCCGTCCACTTAAAATAATCGCTTAGATTTCTTCGCAGTTCTCTTCGAAGTGTCCTTGTAGGTTAGTTACAACACTCATCGGATCATGACCTTCGATTTCAAAACGACCAACTTCACCAACAACTTGACCATCTTTTAATAAGATAAATGATGGTGATGATGGAATGTGGTCTTCACCGAAATAGTAACGAGCAGCTGCTGTAGCTTCTTTATCTTGACCGGCAAATACTGTTACTAAATAATCCGGACGTTTATCATAATGTACAGCATGTGTTGCTGCTGGACGTGCAATACCGCCTGCACAGCCACATACAGAATTCACCATTACAAGTGTAGTCCCTTTACGAGCAAACGCTGCTTCTACTTCTTCCGGAGTGCGCAGTTGTTCATAACCCGCTGCTTCCATTTCCGCACGTGCAGTCGTTGTAATTTGTTGCATAAATAAATCATAATCCATGTTCATAAGCTTTTTAGCCCCTTTCAATATTCCTTTTTACTATAGCAAGGTTACGAAAGATGTGCAAAGACTGTTGATTCATTTATTATTGTCTTCTTCACCAAATAATGCATTGACCCCCTGTGTAACGGTTAAACGTCCATGCAAAATTTCTTCCTCAAGTGAACGTACTTGCTTTTTCCGATCCGTATTTCTATAAAACGAGTCGATTAAATGGTCGGTAATCATCGTATGGAACCAATCACGTGTTTGTTCATGGCGACGTAGATTCCAATAGTTGGAATCCTTTACCGTCTGCTCAAATTCCGTTAACATGTTCCATACATCGTCCAGCCCTTTTTTCTCCATCGATGAAACCGTCAAAGCAGTACTTAACCAGCCTGGCGTTGATGGCTGCAGGAAATGAAGGATTTGCTTGTATTCCTGCATTGTCCGACGCGCTGGACGAACATTGTCACCATCTGCTTTATGAACGATAATACCGTCCGCAAGCTCCATAATACCTTTTTTCATGCCCTGCAGTTCATCCCCTGCACCCGTCAATACGAGTAGTAGGAAGAAATCAACCATGCCGCGCACATATGTTTCACTTTGTCCGACACCGACTGTCTCGATTAAGATTACATCATAGCCAGCCGCTTCACATAGCAGCATTGTCTCTCGGGATTTTTTATGGACACCGCCTAATGTCCCGGCACTCGGGGATGGTCGAACAAATGCGTTTTCCTGGCGCACTAGTTCTTCCATCCGCGTTTTATCTCCTAAAATACTACCACCCGAAAGTGACGAGCTAGGATCTATCGCCAGCACGGCTACACGCTTCCCCATTTTGCAAAGCATTGTACCAAACGCTTCAATAAAAGAACTTTTCCCCGCGCCAGGTACGCCGGTAATGCCTATCCGAATTGCATTGCCTGTATGTGGCAAAAGCTCTTGTAACAGCTTTTGCGCGTCTTCTTTATGGGTATTGTTCGAGCTTTCAATAAGCGTAATAGCTTTAGCAAGCGATGTACGGTCACCCGCTCGAACTTCCCCTGCTAAATGTTGAATATCAAGCGCTTCCTGCTTTTTTTTCCTGAATTTCTTCGGGTTTGAATAGCTCATACCATCATGACCACCCTTCACGCCATCCATGACAAATAAAGCACTTTTGTCTTGATGTGGCATCATTATTCCGCCACTTCCTCATAGCCAAGCTTCTTGTAAATTTCTTCAATAATGCGCATTGCTGAAACTGGAATCACTGTCCCTGGTCCGAAAATAGCTACAGCACCAGCTTCATATAGGAAGTCATAATCTTGAGCAGGAATAACACCACCGCAAATAACGATAATATCTTCGCGACCTAGTTTTTTCAGTTCCGCAATTAATTCAGGCACTAATGTTTTATGTCCTGCTGCAAGTGAAGAAACCCCAACACAGTGAACATCGTTTTCGTTTGCCATTTGAGCCGTTTCTTCAGGCGTCATAAACAACGGAGAAATATCTACGTCAAAGCCTAAGTCGGCATATCCCGTTGCAACAACTTTCGCACCGCGGTCATGTCCGTCTTGTCCCATTTTCGCCACTAAAATACGTGGACGACGGCCCTCTGCTTCAAGGAAGTCTTCTGTCATTTGTTTTACTTCACTAATCATTTCATCATCCGAGAAGTTTGCTGAATATACCCCTGAAATTGAACGGATAATCGCTTTATGACGACCTGATACCGCTTCAATCGCATCGGAAATTTCACCTAATGAAGCACGTGCTCGAGCTGCATCAACGGCAATAGCCAATAAGTTTTCAGAGCCATCTTCAGCTGCTTTTGTAAGACGAGCTAAATGTTTTTGCACTTCCGCTTCATCACGTGTTGCCTTCATTTTTTCAAGTCGGGCAATTTGTGATTCACGCACGATTGCATTGTCGATATCTAAAATGTCGATCGGATCTTCTTCAGCTAGACGATATTTGTTAACCCCGACAATTGTTTCTGCTTTTGAGTCGATTTTCGCCTGGCGTTTTGCCGCTGCTTCTTCAACTTTCATTTTCGGCAGACCTGTTTCGATTGCTTTTGCCATACCGCCAAGTCCTTCAATTTCCTCGATTAATTCCCATGCTTTTTCTGTCAGTTCTTCTGTCAGTTTTTCAACATAATACGAACCGCCCCATGGATCGATTACTTTCGTCATACCAGTTTCCTCTTGCAGGAATAGCTGTGTATTACGTGCAATACGAGCCGAGAAGTCTGTCGGTAAGGCGATTGCTTCATCCAATGCATTCGTATGAAGTGATTGTGTATGCCCCATCGCAGCTGCATTCGCTTCGATCAATGTACGTGTCACGTTATTAAATGGATCTTGCTCCGTTAAACTCCAGCCTGATGTTTGAGAGTGTGTACGTAGTGCAAGAGACTTTGAATTCTTCGGGTTAAACGTAGACATCATTTGTGCCCAAATACGACGTGCTGCACGCATTTTCGCGATTTCCATGTAGTAGTTCATACCGATTGCCCAGAAGAATGATAATCGTGGTGCAAATGCATCGATATCAATACCTGCTTTTAATCCTGTACGTACATATTCCAAACCGTCTGCCAATGTATACGCAAGCTCGATATCATTCGTCGCACCAGCTTCTTGAATATGGTAGCCCGAAATAGAAATCGAGTTAAATTTCGGCATATATTTCGCTGTATATTCGAAAATATCGGCAATAATTTTCATCGACATAGCCGGTGGGTAAATATACGTGTTACGCACCATATATTCTTTTAAAATGTCGTTTTGAATCGTACCCGCTAATTTGTCGGGAGAAACGCCTTGCTCTTCTGCAGCAACGATATAAAATGCCAATACAGGTAGTACCGCACCATTCATTGTCATTGAAACCGACATTTGATCCAACGGAATACCGTCAAATAAAATTTTCGCATCTTCAACAGAATCGATTGCTACACCGGCCTTCCCGACATCCCCTGTTACTCGAGGATGATCCGAGTCATAGCCACGGTGTGTTGCTAAGTCGAATGCTACCGAAAGTCCTTTTTGTCCCATCGCAAGGTTACGACGGTAAAACGCATTTGATTCCTCTGCTGTAGAGAAGCCTGCATATTGACGAACTGTCCATGGACGAGCTACATACATTGTAGGGTATGGTCCACGTGTATTTGGTGCGATCCCTGCCACATCGTTTAAATGTTTGGCTTGTTGATTATCCGCTTGATTGTATACCGAATTTACTTCGATGCCTTCATTTGTTAAATATGAGCCTGTAGAAGTAAGTTGCTCCGCCTGTAGCACATTTTCAATTACAACGGATTCGAAATTTGCTTTACTCATTGTTGTACCTCCTTCACACGCGTCACGACATCATTTAGTTTTTGAACAATATTTTGACCTGCAAAAATAAAGCCGTTTAAGCCGTTAGCAGTCCATTCTGCTTCATCATCTTTGAATTTACCGGCAACATCCAGTACGACATTTGCTTTTTTACTTTGCAGTAGTGTCGGTAAGATTGCTTTTGTATCATCATCAGTAGCTGCGACAATCACATAATCGTAATCCGCATTTTCTAGCCAATGCGCGGCATCTTCTATTGTTTGGAAACCAGCAGTTTGATGTGCCACAATTCCAGCTGTTGCAAAGAAGCCTTGTACGAAATCAGCACGCGGCTTATAGTTTTTCAGCTCACCAAATGCTAAGATTGCCGGTTTTAATCCCGCTTGAGCAAAGTTGGCACGTAATTGCTCGAATGGAATCGCAATACGTTTCACCTGTGCAAATTGAGCATTTTCAGCTGTAGAAATTTCATCAACCGGATTTGCATAAATATTTGTACCAATTAAAGAATGTTTACGTGTTTCCACTTGTGCAATTCTTGTGTTATAAACTTCTTCGATTTTCGCATCGATGCCGTAAGCCTGTAACCCGCCTGCTTTTTCGATTTCTAAAAACAGTGTCCATGCTTTTTTTACATAATCTGCTGTCAATGATTCGATAAAGTACGAGCCACCAGCTGGGTCGATTACGTTTGTTACGTGAGACTCTTCTTTTGTAACAAGGGATACGTTGCGTGCAATACGGACAGATTGGCTAGTCAGTGCTGTTAATGCGTCATGTGGATGCACTGTAATCACATCCGCACCACCGATTGCAGCTGAGAATGCTTCGTTTCCTGCACGTAATAAGTTTACATATACATCGTACTTTGAGAAGCTGCGTACAGATGTTTCAGCTACTACCGGTACTGCATTTGCTTTATGACCAAATGCTGAAGTAAACGCTTTCCATAACACTTTAAATGCACGGATTTTTGCGACTTCTGCAAAGAATTGCGTATCGACAGCAAATTGCACGAAAAATTGATTTTCAAATGCTTTGAAATCATCCATATCTTTAGCCAGTTCAGCAGCTTGTACTAATGCAATGGCAAGCTCTTGAACTGCATTTGCTCCATCATTGTGGAACGGAACTGTGTTGGCCGCATAGGTACGGACATTTGGATAGTCAGTCAGCACAATCGCTTTCGGTGCAACAATGAATCCTTTAACAGCTGCACGTTTTGATTTATCTATATAATCAAATACACGTAACACGTCATCTTCAGAAGATTTTACTGTAACTTTAAATGAATTTTCAGAAAAATAAGTAGCGAGTTTGCTTAAATTCTCTTCTGACCAGTCAAAAGTAACAGGGCCGTAGATAGTAATCATTTCGTTGCCGCGTGATAAGCTTTCTTCTATGTTTGCAAAAAAGCTTGCAGCATCTTCCCCATTTATTTGCTGTGCAACAGTAAAACTTGCCGACTCAGTTAGCGAGCGAATCGTTGATACTTGCTTTTCTAATTGATCCCCCAGCTTCTCCAATAATGTTTCTTGTGTATATAGTGGCTCAAGCGTAATGTTTTCAATCGTTTTTGTGAATAGGGATTCGAACGGTTTTCCTTTTAAAGCTTTTACCGCTTCTTCCTTCCACTGATCGTAGCTAGCAGACTGAAATTCAATATCTTTCATATTCATTGACATGTGGACGCTTAGTAGCTTCCCCCCTTGTTATATTTCTGTACTATATTTTACACGAGAATGTTCTGACAATAAAGTAAAAAAAACCGCGAAAGCCTTATTTTACAGGCTTTCGCGGTACTTTTAGTAGACTGACATCTTCTTTTTATCTACGTTTTCGAGAATTTCCTTCACACGAGATAGGAATTTACCACAAATCATACCATCCAAAATTCGATGATCTAATGATAAACATAAATTTACTATGGACCTCGGTGCAATCATATTACCCTGTACTATTACAGGCTTCTTAACAATACTTTCCACCTGCAATATAGCTGCTTGCGGATGATTGATAATGCCCATTGACTGAACAGAACCAAATGAACCTGTATTGTTGACGGTAAATGTACCACCTTGCATATGCTCGAGTTTTAGCTTCCCATTGCGTACAAGGTGTGCATATTCATGAATTTCTTTGGCAATTCCTTTGATCGATTTTTCATCGACATTTTTAATAACTGGTACAAACAATGCATCATCTGTAGCTACTGCGATTGATAGATTAATATCTTTCTTTTGAATAATTTTATCTTCAGCCCAGACAGAGTTAATGATTGGATATTCTTTTAATGCCTGTGAAACAGCTTTTAGGAAGAATGCAAAATAAGTAAGATTAAACCCTTCTTTTTTCTTGAACTCTTCTTTAATGCTGTCACGGTATTCAACCAACTCGGTTACATCCACTTCCATCATCATCCATGCATGCGGAATTTCATGTGTACTACGCAGCATGTTTTTCGCAATTGCCTTACGTACTTGTGTTACCGGAATTTCTATATCACCAACAGCCGTTATCTGTTCGTTTGGACGTGGTGCAGCAGGAGCAGGCGACGATGGCTGTGGTTGTGGTGTCATTTCATGCTGTGGCTCAACAAATGCTACCGGCTGTTCATCATTTGAGATTGCTTGATTAGTAGGCTTTCCAGCTGCCACGTATGCCTCGACATCTTTTCTCGTAATACGGTTGCCCGTTCCTGTACCTTCGATTTGGGACAAGTCTACATCATGCTCGTTTGCCAATGCTAAAACTGCCGGTGAAAATCTGCCCGGTTTTCGTTCTGTACGAGCTGGCTTCTCCTCTTTTTTGGCAACAGGCTCTTCTTCTTTTCGCTGTACTCCTGCATTTAAAATCGCTGAGCTGACATTTGAGCTTTTTTCTACAGGTGCAGCTGGCAATTCGGACCCTTCTATTTCGATCGTACATACAACTGCACCAACTGGTAGAGTTTCCCCTTCAGAAGCGATGAGTTCCTTAATAACACCTGCAAAAGAAGAAGGGATTTCTGCATTTACTTTATCTGTAGTCACTTCTGCCAACGGGTCATATTTATTTACTTTATCGCCCACCTGGACAAGCCAACGTTCGATTTTACCTTCTGTTACACTTTCGCCAAGTTGTGGCATGACAATATTTTGAATGGTCATTTAACAATCCCCCTTTAACTAATAATACTTTGGTGAAATAGTACAAATTTCCACATATAAAATGATTTATGATTCCTCTGCATATTGTAAGAGTTGATTTCCATTCCGGGTCGGACGCTTTCCGCGGGCAAGAAACAGAGTCATACTTGTTTGTCTCTGTTTCTTTGCGCCGAGGATGGTGGCAATTTATTGCGACCACCGCAGAAGCACCCCCTATCTTTATGGAGGAGACAAATACCACTCCCCCCATTCATTCCAATCAACTCTTTCCTTTACAAAGTGTGGCTTACTTATTGCGAAATTCTATATATTTCTTATTCTATAAACTAAAATTCAGCGAGTTCGCGAATGGCTTTTTCCACTTTGTCAGGATTAATCATGAAAAACTTTTCCATTGTTGGTGCATATGGCATCGCGGGAACATCAGGTCCTGCCAATCGTTTAATCGGTGCATCTAAATCAAATAGACAGTGCTCTGCAATAATTGCTGCCACTTCACTTATAATGCTGCCTTCTTTATTATCCTCTGTTACAAGCAGGATCTTCCCTGTTTTCTTTGCTGCTTCAATAATCGCTTCTTGATCAAGAGGATAC
Organism: Solibacillus ferritrahens; assembly: GCF_037027585.1. Taxonomy (NCBI): domain Bacteria; kingdom Bacillati; phylum Bacillota; class Bacilli; order Caryophanales; family Caryophanaceae; genus Solibacillus; species Solibacillus ferritrahens. The sequence continues at coordinate 49,730 of NZ_JAXCLE010000021.1, forward strand.
ACTGTGCGCAAATCCAGAATATGTGTTTCAATACCGTCTTTGGCTAAACGCTCTGCAGCTTGTAGGGCAAAATGAACAGCTAATCCGTACGTAATGACTGTTACATCATCCCCTTCACGCTTCACATCCGCTTTGCCAATAGGCAATGTGTAATCATCTGCAGGTACTTCCCCTTTAATCAGTCGGTAAGCACGCTTATGTTCAAAAAATAATACTGGGTCCGGATCGCGGATAGCCGCTTTTAATAATCCTTTTGCATCATATGGCGTTGAAGGAATAACGATTTTTAAGCCTGGTGTCCCGGCAAACATTGCTTCTACCGATTGTGAATGATATAGTGCACCGTGAATCCCACCGCCAAATGGAGCACGGACAACTAACGGACAGCTCCAGTCATTGTTAGATCGGTAGCGAATTTTTGCTGCTTCTGAAACAATCTGATTCACTGCTGGCATAATGAAGTCTGCAAATTGCATCTCAGCAATCGGGCGCATCCCATACATCGCCGCTCCTATCGCAACACCTGCAATGGCACTTTCAGCTAAAGGTGTATCGAGCACACGGGCTTCACCAAACTGGTCATATAAACCGGTTGTCGCTTTAAATACCCCGCCTTTTAAACCTACGTCTTCTCCTAATACGAAGACACGCTCATCACGTTCCATTTCTTCTTTCATTGCTAAGTTAATCGCATCAATATAAGAAATTACCGGCATTACGCATCCTCTCCTTCCGCATACACGAAACGCATCGCATGTTCCGGTGAGGCATATGCTGCATTTTCTGCATAGTCTGTTGCCTCATTAACCGTTTGCATTACTCGATCATTAATTTGTTCAAATAGCTTATCATCCGCAATTCCACGGTCTTTTAAGTATGCTTCAAAAAGAAGAATCGGGTCTTTTGCCTTTCCTTCCGCAATATCCTCTGCTGTACGGTATTGACGATCATCATCATCTGAAGAGTGTGCCGTTAAACGGAAAGTAACCGTTTCAATTAAAGAAGGGCCCCCACCGCTGCGTGCACGATCCGCTGCCTCTTTAATAACTTTGTACACTTCCAAAGGATTTTTGCCGTCTACTGTTACCCCAGGCATGCCGTAACCAATTGCGCGGTCAGATACTTGTGCACAGCCCAATTGACGCTCTACTGGAACAGAGATTGCATATTGATTGTTTTCAACCATAATAATGACCGGTAATTTATGAACGCCTGCAAAGTTGGCTCCTTCATGGAAATCCCCTTGGTTTGACGAACCTTCACCTAATGTCACGAAAGTAATAAAGTCTTTTTGCTGCATTTTCCCTGCAAGTGCCACACCTACTGCATGTGGTAACTGTGTCGTTACAGGTGATGAACCAGTAAGTATGCGGTTTTTCTTTTGTCCGAAGTGTCCTGGCATTTGACGACCGCCTGAATTTGGATCTTCGGCTTTTGCAAAGGCGGATAGCATTAAATCCTTTGCTGTCATTCCAAAATGGAGGACAACGCCCATATCACGGTAGTACGGTGCAATATAATCCTTCGTATGGTCAAGTGCAAATGCAGCACCTACCTGAGCCGCCTCCTGGCCTTGACATGAAATTACAAACGGGATTTTGCCTGCACGATTCAATAGCCACATACGCTCGTCTATACGGCGCGCCATTAGCATCGTTTCATACATTTTAATTGCATCTCTATCCGTTAGCCCTAACTCTTCGTGTGTAATATTTGTTTCAGTCATAAAATACCCCCTATCATATATCAATTATTTTTTTCATAATTGAATCTTAGCGCTAAAAGCTACAAGAAGTTAAAAGTGAATTGCTTTTCCTTCAATCGCGAGTGCAGCTTCTCCGATAATTTCACTCAGTGAAGGATGCAAATGCACCATCTGTCCAAGTTCCCAAGGAGAAGCATTCAAAAATAGCCCCAGTGCCGCTTCAGATATTAAATCTGTTGCATGAGGACCGATTAAGTGTACACCTACTAAGTCATTTGTATTTTCATCCGCAATGACCTTTACAAATCCTTCTGTTTCCCCATAAACAATGGCTTTACCTATTGCCTTGAACGGGAAAGTTTTCGTAATGACATTATAGCCGTTATCTTTTGCTTGTTGTTCTGTAAGACCAACGCTTGCTACTTCTGGATTACTGTATACACCTCTTGCAATGTTGGCGTAGTGGAGTGGAGTAGAATTCCTGTTAGCAATATGTTCCACCGCCAGAATGCCTTCATGTGATGCGACGTGCGCTAACTGCATCCCTCCAATAACGTCTCCAATAGCATATATATGACTTTCTTTCGTCTGGAAATTATCATTTACTGAAATAAAGCCGTTTTCGACTTCTATTTCCGTGTTTTCAAGTCCGATATTTTTTGTATTCGCTATTCTTCCTACTGACAATAGAAGTGCCTCTGCTGAAATTTCAGTCTCATCTAGCTGTAATGATACATTGTCCTGTACATCGATTGCTGAAGGATCAAGTTTCACATTCAGATGGACGTTCACACCACGCTTTTTCAGTGATTTCAGCATCTCGGCAGAAATCGCATCGTCCTCTGTCGGTAACAGACGGTCACCCAGTTCCAAAATCGTGACATCCACATCAAAATCAACAAGCATCGAAGCCCACTCAACACCGATTACACCACCGCCAATAATAATGACGGACTTCGGCAGCTGTTCAATTGTTAAAAATTCATCCGATGTGAAAACCTTTTTACCATCGACTTTTAATCCATCCAGATGTCTAGGACGGGAGCCTGTAGCGACAATTACGTTTTTTGGGACAAGCATTTCATTTTCCGTACCGTCATTCATCTCTACTGAAATGGTGCCCGGCATCGGTGAGAATATAGAAGGGCCCATAATTCGTCCGAAACCGTCATATACATCGATTTCCCCTTTTTTCATTAAGTGTTGGACACCTTTATAAAGTTGCTCTACGACGTTTGACTTTCGCTTTTGAACTTGTTCGAAGTTAACCTTTACATCATTAACTTCCACTCCAAAATCAAGCGCTTTTTTTGATTGTACATATACTTCTGCACTGCGGAGCAATGCCTTCGTAGGAATACAGCCCGCATGTAGACATGTGCCTCCAAGCTTATTCTTTTCAACGATCGCCGTTTTCAAGCCAAGCTGTGATGCACGGATCGCAGCAACATAACCGCCTGTGCCACCGCCTAAAATCACAACATCGTAATCTCTTGCCATTTCCAACACCCCTTTTTGCAATTAAAAATCTCTTACACCTCTGCAAATGTCCGCATATGGCATTTTCTGATCAAAGCCACATCCGCGTTATTTACGAAAGGTTTTTCTTTTTAGCAAGGTTTAACATAGGCTAAAAGAAATCTATTATCGTCCATTTAATATGTTTTTTTCGTTTTGCAGGAACTGACTGCGAGATTTTGCTACACGGGCAATACGCTCTTCAGCCAAACGATTCGCTGCTAAGTATGTTGGAATGTCTTCCTTTTTCGAAATCGCAAAAATTTTCTCCAAGCTTGAGTAAATCGTCTCAACGCGCTTCATCGCACGGTCACGGTTATAGCCGTATAATTCGTCAGCTACGTTAATTACACCACCTGCATTAATTACGTAGTCCGGTGCATAGACAATACCCATTTCATGTAATACTTTACCATGTCTCGATTCTGCCAGCTGGTTATTCGCCGAACCTGCAATCACTTTTGCTTTTAATTGAGGAATCGTTACGTCGTTCACAATTGCGCCAAGTGCACATGGTGAGAAAATATCGACTTCCTGCTCGTAAATTGCATCAGGTGCAACTGCGACTGCATCAAAATTTGTTACAACACGGTCAATAGCTTGCTGATTAATATCAGTTACGATCAATTTCGCGCCTTCTTTATGTAAATATTCACATAAAGTGTACGCAACATTTCCAAGCCCTTGTACGGCTACTGTACGACCCGACAGTGAATCATCACCAAACGCTTCCTTTGCCGCTGCTTTCATCCCTAAAAATACACCATATGCAGTAATTGGCGACGGATTGCCAGAGCTGCCGAATGCTGGCGAGATACCTGTTACGTAATTTGTCTCTTCATGTATTAAATCCATATCGGCAACCGTCGTGCCTACATCTTCTGCTGTGATGTAGCGACCGTTTAATCCTTGGATAAAGCGCCCTAAAGCCCGGAACATTTCTTCGTTTTTATCTGTGAATGGGTCCCCAATAATTACGGTTTTACCACCACCTAAATTCAAACCTGCCGCCGCATTTTTATATGTCATTCCACGGGCTAGACGAAGTGCATCTTCAATTGCCGCTTCCTCTGAGGCATAAGTCCACATCCGTGAACCTCCTAGAGCTGGACCTAATGTTGTATCATGAATTGCAATTACTGCTTTTAACCCCGATGCTTCATCTTGGCAAAAGACAACTTGCTCAAAATCATACTTCTGCATGTACTTGAAAATTTCCATAATACTCTACTCCTCCAATTAAGAAAGCGCTTACTTTCTCGTATATTATTATTTTTTGTTAATTAAGATAATAAATACTTAAATTTGTATAATTTTATTATCGTTATTTTTACAATACTTATAATTTAAAAATGATGCAACTAGAAATCTCTGAATTTAATTAAATTAGAAAATTCGGATAATTTTGCACATTAAATAGCACTAAAAAAAGCATTTCTTTCTTTTGTAAGTTTATTATGCCAACATAACATGTTGATGTAAATTCGACATATTTCTTATTTGAATTTGTTAAATTCGATGGACATTATTGACATTCTTTTGTGGCATTGTAAAATTAAGTGAAACTTCAATCAAAATAGACATATGCTCGATTATACAGTGGGCTATGCATTCAGTCGGTAGGAGGTCTTTAAATGGCACGTATGGCTGCATTTATCGTTCTAGTCATACCAGCAATATTAATGGCTGCTGGTATTAAATTTATGCGTGATACTCTTTTTGGTATATTAATCTCACCATTTCCATGGATTTGGTTACAGTTCGTCGTAGGAGCCATCTTTTTTGCGGTAGCATTTTTGTTTTTCGCTGGTTTTTTACTTCATCGAGATCGCAAGCGTGGCAAAGTGTCAGAGCGCTGGCAAAAATAATTGAGTATATGAAAAAGGTGCCTAGAAAATAATCTAGACACCTTTTTTACGTTGTTGAGCTTCCAGTACTTTATGCGGAAAATCGGTTATCCAACCAATCACCGCTTGATGGGGACTTTTTAAATATAGTTCGTTCCCCCTGATCCCGTAAAAGCGTATGCCAATATTTGCTGCTGTGCACATTTCCAAATACTGCATTTTGTAATATTTCCTATGTGCATGAATGGCATCTATATAATCGCACTTTCCTAATGAAGTCCAATCAAACTTTTTTGTTATAATAATAGCCGTCTCAGCTTTTGGAAGGACTTCTTTTACTGTTTTTAAAAGCGATTCATGAAATGACGAGAAATGACTGTTTGCCGGCAATTTTATTTTATGTAGGAATGTTTTCAGCACATTCTCTTTGGATATTAGTGATTCTTTTAATTCTATGTTCAGTGCTATATTTTCTTTAATAGCCCACTTTAGCACATCCTCGAAAGACATCATCCGCTCTCGAAGAAAAAACCGTTTAAAGCGAGGGCCTAAATTGTACTGTACGAGCTCCTTGTAGTCACACTGCGAAACAAGTCTATTTATTCCAGCAAGCCTTTTCAAATCCATATCATGAAACACAACTAAAATGCCATCTTTCGAAATTTGGAGATCAAGTTCAATGCCATCAGCACCTAGTTTTTTTGCTTTTTTAAATGCAGATAAAGTATTTTCCAAATGTAAACTCGATGCACCACGATGAGCAAAAACCGGTATTTCATTCATTATACATTCAGCTCTCCATTTTCAATTAAAAATCTTCCATTCGTCATCGTCGATAAAAACGAAGACTTTTTGCCAATTTGGATATACGTCCCTGGGTAAGCTTCTTTTTTCACTACGATTTCTTCCTTTCCAACTTTGCGCAGATCATTCATTAACTGCTTAATTTCCCGATCCAATTCCATTGCCAATGATTTATTACTGTCGAGCTGCTCCTTTGTTTGCTCAAACGCTGCAAGCTGTGGCTTCGTCATATTCTGGACGAGAGGCATTAGACGGTTTATTTGGCTGTCCAATTGCATTACATCTTCCTGTAGTGTCTTCAGCAACGCTGCCTTCGATTGGATGAGCTCAAGTCCCTCTGCTTTATTTACACTATTAATAATTAGTTCCGTTCGCCGTTCCAATCGATTTCCGGTAATGGCAGAAACGATTTTATTTTTGGCAATGGCTGTACCACCTATAATTTTTCCTTTTCGTTCATCCACAAAAATAGATTGTGCTGTAATAATAGAACCTAAAGCATAAAAGCCAATATTAACATCTTTCCCTGCGACCAGGTGTGCTTCGTTTACATGTTTCACGAAAATACTGCCTCCAGCTTCAACACGTGTTTGACCTATTCCAAAAATACCGCCGCGGATAAAAATATCTCCACTGGTCGATTTAATCAGCTTTGCTCCTGAAACACCTTCTGGTCCTTCAATCGAAATATCCCCACTAGCAATGACTGAATATCCGGGTTGAACCGTACCGCGTATAGAAATCGATCCTTTAAAGTCAATATTTCCAGTTTCAACACTAACATCACCAGTGATTGGCAAATGATAATTGACACTTACCATTCCTTTATGATTTTCATACACACCACTGATTTTTGAAAGAAGAACCGTTTTCCCGTCTTCTTCCTTTTCATATGCTGATTTGCGATCATATTTCAGTGGCAGATCTCGTCCCGGCTGTGCTGGAATGGGCTCTCCGTGAACGTTTGTCCCTGGGGTTCCAGGTTTTGCATGAATCTTTTCACCTAACCATGCCCCTTGTTCAATTTCAAATATAAAATTCATGTCGTAATAATCTGCAGTACCATCTTCCCGAATAACAGGTTTACGATTAGGTATTTGTAAATAAGAAATTTTCGCATCCTCCCCTTTAACAGGTGGAGTTCCCTGAGCTATCATTATTGCCTTGCCACTAACGATAGATTCGATTTGTATATCGATAATGCCATATCTAATATTATTTTGAGATAATATATTCTCAACGTCATCCAGAAATAATTGTGGATTCGCTCTTATGGATTCTACCGTTTCATAGACGAAGAGAGAAGCAGCCATTTTATCGCGTGACACTTCAACTGTAATCGCTGGGAGCCAGGTCCCAATTTCTATGGGGGTAGGTGTAATCTCCATTAACACTTTTTTCAATATTGCAAAATTAGTTAATTTGATGCGAGGATTTACACGCACAATCATATCAAAATCTTTTAATAAAAAACCTGGTTGTATTGTTTTTATATATACTTTTTCATCATCTACTGTAATTTCGAAAAAACTATTTTCAAAAATAACCACACATATCAACCTCCCGGATACATTCAGTATATACAAAGAATTGATATTTGTTTAGTTAAAAATTTTCATAAAAAAAGACTTTTTCACCCACTCTTAAATATAATACTAAAGAACCGTTCGTTAAAGGTATTAATACCTATCCACTTTTAATATAATGTATGATGGTATTGTAATAAACTATGATATATTTCTGACGCTCCATTTAAGTAACGTTCATCTTTAGTCTCTATCGCCTTGATTGTATTATTAATGAGCAAAATGTCTAGTTCAATAGATTCATTAAGTTCTATATTTTTTACTTCGTTTAAAATTATGACATTTTTCAAACTATTTAGTTCATTTAAATACTCTTGCAATTTTATACTTGTCAAATTCAATTCCGAATTGTCTAACGTCCCTAATAATAATATACTACTATAACATTCCTCTCGTTGAGGCTGTAGATCTTCTATATAGTTTCTTTTGACATCCGTTGTAAAATCCGCTGGGGCAGAAGCTGTTCTAAAATTAAAAGGAAATGTTAAAAGAAGAATGAACGTAATTATTATAAGTACAAATAAAGGGATTTTCCATAGCTTCATCTATCAACTCTCCTCTGATCGTTTGATACCATTTTACTTAAGAAAAATATGAATATTGTAAAATTAATATTAAATTCACATAACAGAATGAAAAACGATGAAATAAAAAAAGCGTCCAGTATATTTCCTGGACACAAAAAGTGAGTAATACCGAGCATGGTATTATTCTTTTGAAAGGAGGTAAGGGAGACTTCAAGGCCTTACTTATTTCATCTATTCCCCCTCCCCACACATATTAAACTTAAATCAAAAAAAAAAAAAAAAAAAA
>NZ_JAXCLE010000022.1:0-53878 GCF_037027585.1 Solibacillus ferritrahens
AGTGAAGTGATGATGGCAAAGAGGTCACACCCGTTCCCATACCGAACACGGAAGTTAAGCTCTTTAGCGCCGATGGTAGTTGGGGGCTTCCCCCTGTGAGAGTAGGACGTCGCTTCGCACACGTAAAACCACTGATTCCTCAGTGGTTTTTTTGTTGTTAAAGCATATTATGGTTTCTTTCAAAAAAAATGATTCATATCATCTACCTCTATTTCTACTAAATAACAAGATTAGATGCCTGTTGCTTGAAAATAACGAATTGTTTCGTTAAAGTCATAGCATAGCAAAAGGAGGAATTAAGGTATGAAAGCACTTTTTGAAAAGGTAAAACTAAATGAAAAGATTGAACTTAGAAATCGCTTTGTAATGGCCCCAATGACAACTTATTCGGGTAACGAAGATGATACGGTTTCAGATGAAGAGATTACTTATTATAAAGAACGTGCTTCAGGAGCTGGCATGATTATTACGGCATGTGCATATGTTGCGGCAAATGGAAAGGCCTTTCCAGGGCAAATAGCAGCTCATGAGGATCACTATATACCAAGTCTACAAAGAATTGCACAAGCTATTCAGCAAGGTGGCGCGAAGGCTGTTCTGCAAATTCACCATGGGGGTCGTCAATCCCTTCAGGACTTAGTTCCAGATGGGGATGTTGTAAGCGCAAGTACAGCTATTACAATAGAGAAAAATGAAGCACGATCATTAACACTCGATGAAACAAAACAACTTATAAAAGCATATGGAGAAGCGACAAGACGAGCGATTCAAGCAGGCTTTGATGGTGTTGAAATTCATGGGGCGAATACGTATTTAATTCAACAATTCTTTTCAGCATATACGAATAAAAGAAATGATGAATATGGTGGAACGATAGATAAACGAATGCGTTTCCCATTAGAGATAGTTGAAGAAGTATTAAATGTTAGAAATATGTATGCAGATGATTCGTTCATTGTTGGCTATCGATTTAGTCCAGAAGAGCCAGAGGAAGATGGAATTACGATGGATGATACTATCGTGTTAGTAAATGAATTAGCTAAAACAGAGCTAACGTATTTACATATTTCACTTGGAGATTTCCGCTCAGAGACACATCGCTATGAAAAGGGACAACAGAATCGAATCTCGGCTATTCAAAGTTTATTAGATGGAAGAAAGCCTTTGATTGGTGTTGGTTCAATATATACAGTTGAAGAGGCAGAACAAGCATTACAGCTAGGGGCAGATTTAGTTGCGCTTGGTCGTGCATTACTTATTGAACCACACTGGGTTGAAAAAGTAGAAAAGGGAGAGCAAGTTTATACAGCATACAATGAGAATGTTGATACTGTACTTCCAAGTCCATTACTAAAAAGGTTGAAATCTAGACCGGGATGGGTTCCGGGTTTTTAATTAAAGGTAATTATAAAAGGTTTAGTAAGGGGGTTAAGTCCTTTACTAAGCCTTTTTTATATTGCGAAAATGTTTTGTAGTGCAATGTTGCGGGAAAAGTTCGCTATATACATAGTGAAGGAGGGATACTGATGAATAAAAAGGGTTTCTTTATCTACCTATCTATTTGTCTTGTTTTCTTTCTAATGATGATGGTTTCTGCATGTACTGATGAAATTTTGGAGATTGAAGAAGGTAATACATATAGCTGGCAGAAGTATATGAATGAAGAAGAATATAATAAACTGAAAGAAGGTATGTCGTATCTGGAGGTAGTGCGGATTACAGGTGGCGCAGGTGAAGAAATTGACAGTGGAGTTTATGAGTGGAATGATGAATTTTTACTAACAAAGGCTTATCGTCTTCAGTTTAATGAGGATGCTTTAGTTCAAAAGGAAATAGTAGAACGGAAAGGTCACTCTTCACGTTAAAATAGATCTTATAGGCATTTTGCTTATAAGATTTTTTCTTTTTAAATACCTGAACCTAAGTTTTCATGTGTAAACATTATCTAGGAGTAATACATTTTGAACAATTGCCTCAGTTCAAGTAAACTAGAGATAATTGATTTTTTGTGGAAGGAAGCAAATTACATGATATATGAAAAATATATAGATACTCTAGAGGAGACGCAAGTACTTGCGATAAGACTGGCAGGTTTAGTTCATCCCCAGTATACAATTACTCTTGAAGGGGACTTAGGTGCTGGCAAAACGACTTTTACACAGAGTTTTGCAAAGGGACTTGGTGTAAAACGAACAGTTAATAGCCCAACATTTACGATTATGAAACAGTATGAAGGACGGATTCCACTGAATCATTTAGATGTCTATCGATTAGCCGATAGCGATGAAGATTTAGGATGGGAGGAAATTTTTTTTGGTGATGCGGTTACAGTTGTAGAATGGGCCCATTTAATTGATGAGGATTTACCAGAGGAACGTTTAGCAATAGAAATTACACGTATTGATGAAACAAAACGTAAGTTTATATTGAAACCAATTGGCGAAAAATATATTCGCCTTTGTGAGGAGTTATTAAAATGATTTGGTTAGGAATTGAAACAGCAAATGCACCGCTTTCTGTCGCAATTGTGAACGAAAATAAAGTGCTGGCTGAGGTTGTACAAAATATAAAGTTAACGCATTCAGTAGGTGCTATGCCTGCCATTGAAGAAGTAATAAAAAAAGCAGGATTAGTGCCAGCAGATATAGAGGCTATTGCTGTTTCGGAAGGACCTGGCTCCTATACAGGTGTCCGTATTGGCGTTACCCTTGCCAAAACTTTTGCGTGGTCATTGAAAAAACCTTTAGTAGGAGTTTCCAGCTTAAAAGTGCTGGCTGCCAATGCCCGTATTTCTAATTATGCGATTTGTTCTTTAATCGATGCTCGTCGTCAAAATGTATATGCAGCGGTTTATGAATCAGGTAGTTTAAATACAATGATTGAAGATTATCACGATCATATAGACGGGTTATTACTTAAGCTTCAACAACTTAATCGTCCCATTTTATTTATAGGGAGCGATGTTGAAGTATACTTTGAAAAAATCCAGCATGTATTAGGTGATTTAGCCATAAGAGCACCTTATACAATGGATTTACCGAGAGCTTCCGAGCTAATAGCCTTAGCTCAGCAAATGCCATTACCGGACATTGAATCTACTCATACATTTGTTCCCCAATATCGCCGTATTGCAGAAGCAGAAGCGAACTGGATTAAGGAACAAAAAAAGGAGCAACACTAATGGTTCAGTATCGTAAAATGGTGATTGACGATGTTCCGGCTGTCCATGCAATTGAGCTTGCCACATTTCCAACACCATGGACTCTGGAGTCGTTTTATTATGAAATGACAGAAAATCAATTTTCTCATTACTTAGTAGCTGAAAATGAGACAGGTGACATTATCGGCTTTTGTGGAATTTGGCTTGTTATTGATGCAGCTCAAATCACAAATGTAGCTGTTGTGAACTCTGTGCGTGGTCAAGGTATCGGTGAAGGGCTTATGCGTGAGGCATTACGAATAGCCAATGAAGCTAATATGGATGTAATGAGTTTAGAAGTACGTGTAACAAATACGGTTGCACAAAATTTATATCGCAAGCTTGGATTCCAAGAAGGTGGGCTTCGCAAAGGCTACTATACGGATAATCATGAAGATGCGTTAGTAATGTGGGTGAAATTATAATGGATAACTATATATTAGCAATAGAAACAAGTTGTGATGAAACAGCAGCAGCAATTATTAAAAATGGTACAGAAATTATTTCAAATGTCGTGTCATCGCAAATTGACAGTCATAAACGCTTTGGAGGAGTTGTACCTGAAATTGCGTCACGTCATCATGTCGAACAGGTAACAATTGTATTAGAAGAAGCATTAAATCAGGCGAATATGGAACCAAAGGATTTAACTGCTGTGGCCGTAACAGAAGGTCCTGGTTTAGTAGGAGCTTTATTAATCGGGATTAATGCGGCAAAGGCTTTTGCATTTATTCACGGCTTACCGTTAATTGGTACCCACCATATTGCGGGACATATTTATGCAAACAATCTAATACAGCCTATGGAATTTCCATTGTTGGCTTTAGTTGTTTCAGGTGGACATACGGAGCTTGTCTTAATGCGTGAACATGGTTCCTTTGAAGTGATAGGTGAAACTCGAGATGATGCGGCAGGCGAAGCGTATGATAAAGTAGCACGTGTATTGAATATGCCATATCCAGGAGGACCACATATTGACCGTTTAGCGCACGAAGCAACCGAAGCAGTACCTTTTCCTCGTGTATGGTTGGAGGAAGGATCCTATGATTTTAGCTTTAGTGGCTTAAAATCGGCTGTTATCAATTACAAGCATAATATGGATCAGCGCGGGGAAGAAATTATTCCTGAGAAAGTCGCAAAAGGATTCCAAGATAGTGTAGTGGAAGTATTAACAGCGAAAACATTACGCGCGGCACGTGAATTTCATGTAAAACAAGTTATTGCAGCTGGTGGCGTATCAGCAAATAAAGGGCTACGTACGGCATTGGAGAACGCTTTTAAAGAAGAAGGTATTCCGTTTTACGTACCTCCTTTAAAATTATGCACGGATAATGCTGCAATGATTGGTGCAGCTGCCTATGAAATGTATCAAGCAGGTGTTCGTGGGAATTTAGCTATGAATGGACGTCCTGGTATGGAACTAACAAGTTGGAAATAAGAACCAAAGTCATGATAGATCGGAATGATTTCATTTCCGTTCTATCATGCTTTTTTATTTAAGAGAATAAAGTAATCAGTATTTCAGTGTATTGCAATAATATAAGAAAGTCGAAACTAATAATTTATGATAGATAAATCTTATTTATAACAAGATTTTATCCAATGTTCAATTTTTCTGAAAATTATCCACAGATAAAGTTGATAAATCATAAAAAAGTTGTACGAACATGCGTACTTATGCACAAAGTGTGTATAACTTGTGGAAAACATGTGATTTATCTATATATAGTGGTGGCTTTTTCACATCGGATTGTGTATAACTTTGATTTTAATTGTGGATAATGTGGAAAACTATGTTGATATGTTGGTAGAACTAGATTTGTAATGTGAATAAAACTGTGGAGAAATTTGTAGAAATTTGGCGTATTGACCTATATATATGATTAATATGTAAATAGATTATTTATAGAATTAGTATTATACAATAATAATGAAAAATAGAGTTTTTATGTGAAAAAGATGCCAACAGCAAAAAGAGAGTGCCCAAAATTTCTTCTGGACACTCCCTTATTATAGTTGTTCTAATTCGTCATTTAGTTCAAGCCATTCCATTTCAAGTTCCTCATGTTGCTGCTTTACTTCATTTAATTCGGATTGAATCAATAGTGTTTTTTCATGGTCTGAGTAAATAGCGGGATCACAAAGTTGTTCTTCAAATACGGCGATAGTTTCAGCTAAAGCATTCATTTTCACTTCAAGTTCCTCGACAGCGCGGCGAATTTGGCGTTCCCTCTTTTTCGTGTCTTTATCAATCATAGACGTCGATTTCGAAGGGGCGCTTTTCTCAGTCGTATTTTTTTCTGAGGTAAGACTTTGCATTGCAGCTAGCTCTTGAAGTTCTTCTTTTTTCTCTAAATAATAGTCATAGTCTCCTAAATATTCAAAAGAACCTGTGCTGGAAAGTTCAATGACTTTAGTTGCGATCCGGTTAATGAAATAACGGTCGTGTGAAACGAATAAAAGTGTGCCAGGATAATCGATTAATGCATTTTCCAATATTTCTTTACTGTCTAAGTCTAAATGGTTTGTAGGCTCATCTAGTACTAGAAAGTTTGATTTTTGCATCATTAATTTTGCTAGTGCAAGACGAGCCTTTTCGCCACCGGACAGTGAGTTTACAGATTTGGCAACATCATCACCACTGAAAAGGAAGCGCCCTAAAATATTGCGAATATCCTTTTCATTTAATAATGGCCATTCATCCCAAAGTTCACTTAATACAGATTTATTGGAATGGAGTTTTGCCTGTTCCTGATCATAGTAGCCAATATGGACATTGGTACCGTAACGAATATCTCCCGCAAGTGCCTGTATATCCTTGACAATTGTTTTTAATAATGTAGATTTACCCACACCGTTTGGTCCAACAAGTGCAATGCGGTCTTCCCTAAATACTCGCATTCGAATATTCGTTGAAATTTCCTCTTTAGAAAAGCCAATTGATAAATCATCGATGGATAGTACATCGTTTCCGCTTTGACGCTCAATAGTAAAGCCGAAGTTCGCACTTTTCTCATCACCATCCGGAGAGTCCATCCAATTTGTTTTTTCCAATACTTTACGACGAGACTGTGCCATTTTTGTTGTTGAGGCGCGTGCTAAGTTTTTTTGAATGAATGTTTCGAGCTTTGATTTTTCATCCATCTGGCGTTCATACATTTTTAAATCCCGTTCATAGTTTTTCGCCTTTTCCTCTAAATAGCCACTATAATTTCCAATATATTTCGATACTTTCGTACGTGATACTTCATAAACAATCGACACTACTTGGTCTAAAAAGTATCGGTCATGTGAAACGATTAAAATTGCCCCTTCATAACCTTTTAAATATCCTTCCAGCCATGACAATGTCTCGATATCCAAATGGTTTGTGGGCTCGTCCAAAATTAGTAAGTCAGGCTTTGATAAAAGAAGCTTTGCAAGTGCCAAGCGTGTCCTTTGTCCGCCGGAAAGTGAGCGGATCGGCTTATCGTAGTCCTCAGGGAAAAACTGCATCCCATGTAATACGGAACGTGTATCTGCTTCATATTGATAGCCGCCTGCATCTTTGAAATCATGCTGTAATTGGTCATATTCTCCAGTAATCCGTGTATATTGTTCAGTATTCTCATAGATGCTTGGATCTGCCATTTGTTTTTCCAACTGGCGCAGCTTCTGTTCTTGATTTTTTAGGGTAGTGAAAATTGTCATCATTTCGTCCCAAATAGATAACTCTGAATCGATTCCTGCATGCTGCTCCAAATAACCGAGCCGAACATCTTTCGGAATAATAATTTCACCTGAGTCATAACTCATTTGCCCAGCAATTATTTTTAATAGCGTTGATTTTCCTGCACCGTTTCGACCCACTAATGCAATGCGATCACGGTGTTGAACTTCTAGCTTTACACCACTTAAAATTTCATCGGTAATAAAGGATTTATATAATTGATTTACTTGTAAGACAATCATTTTTACACCTCAGTTTCTCCTACTTAGTTTAATGGATGGGAACATCGTACGCAACGATGGATACTTTACTTGTTGCTACTAGTTTAGTAAGATTAACTTGCTTCTGCTCAAATAGGGGGAGCTCAGGCAAAGAGTGTTACATCGTGTTGCAATGCCTGAATGATCAACATCATGTTGGCAACAATTTTCAAATGTACATAGGAGGAGAATGTGTGAAACCAGATATAAAAATTCCACAAGCAACGACAAAAAGACTTCCTCTTTATTATCGGTTTTTAAAAAACTTCTCAAATGAAGGTAAAAAGCGTATTTCATCACAAGAATTAAGTGATGCGATGAAAATAGATTCAGCAACGATTCGACGTGATTTTTCTTATTTTGGGGCTCTCGGTAAAAAGGGGTATGGCTATGACGTACAATATTTGCTAGAGTTTTTCCGTCAAACATTGGATCAGGATGAGGCAATGAATGTTGCGTTAATAGGGGTCGGGAACCTAGGGAATGGTCTACTTAAATATAATTTCCAAAAAAATCATAATACGCGTATTGTTGTCGCATTTGATACAAAAGCACCTTTTGAAGGAACGACAATTAGCGATATCCCTGTATTCCATCCAGATCGTTTAGAGGAAATGTATGAAGAGTTTGGCGCAGAGTTAGCAATTCTTACTGTTCCATCACGTTCTGCCCAAATGATGACAGATCGCCTTGTTAAAATGAATGCAAAAGGTATACTAAATTTTACGCCTGTACGATTATCCGTACCCGAAACATTAAAAGTAATGAATATAGATTTGTCGGTAGAATTACAGGCACTTATTTATTTAGTACGAAATTCAGGTTAGTAACAAATTGTTCACATTAGTATAAATAGCAAATTCTAGTTAATTACTGTAAAATGTACATAATAATAGAGGAGGTGGCTATAGTGGTTGTGCATCTAAATGCGATTGGACCTGTGAGCCTAATTATCATTGGACTTATTGCTTTATTAATTTTTGGACCAAAAAAATTGCCATCATTAGGTCGTGCAATGGGGACAACTTTACGCGAGTTCCGTAGCGCTACGAAAGGCTTGACAGATGACGATGATGATTTTGAGAACAAGAAAAAGGTTATTGAACATAAAGAGAACGAAAAAAACGACGTTAAGTAAATAAGGAAGTCATACTATGAATTCAAGAGAATTAACTGTAGTTGAACATATGGATGAGCTTAGAAAACGCTTATTTTTCGTGGCGATTTTCTTTGTAATGGCTCTTTTCGTAGGATTCTATACAGCTAAACCACTAATTCGACACATTCAACAAAGCGATTTAGCTACTAGTTTTTCCATGAATGCATTTAGCCCGGCGGATCCTTTAACTGTTTATTTACAAGTAACCTTTATTGTGGCGGCAGTCATTGTTTCTCCGATTTTGCTATACCAGCTATGGGCTTTTATTACTCCAGGCTTGCATGAAATGGAACGCAAAGCAACGTTGAAGTATATCCCTTATGCATTTGTTTTAGGTATTGGAGGAATTACCTTTGCCTACTATATTTTATTCCCGTTTATTATGCGCTTTATGACGGAATTATCGGCAGATTTGAATATTACACAAACAATTGGCATTAATGAATTTTTCTCTTTTTTAATAAAGCTAGTAGTACCATTTGGTATACTATTTCAATTGCCTGTTGTTACGTTATTTATATCCCGTCTTGGTATTATTAATCCTAAGCTCATGATAAAGTTTCGTAAGTATGCATACTTTGTATTGATCGTTATTTCGGTATTGCTGGCACCGCCTGATCTAGTATCGAATATTATTATTGCGATTCCACTTTTTATTTTATATGAGATAAGCATTGTCATTTCCCGTATCGGCTATCGGAAATACGAAGTGGCGGAAAAGGAACGCATATTGGAAGAGGAAGAACGTGAGCGTGAGCTGCAAGTAGAAGAGTTGCTTGAACAGCAACGTCGACAAATGGAGCAAATGAATAGTTGATGTAAAACGCTATCAAAAGGGATAGCGTTTTTTTATTGAATTATATTATGGAATGGGAAAACCCGCTATTTCTATCCATAGCGGGTTTAAAATTACGCTTGAAACTTATCTGCATTCATCTGCACAAATGTCACGAACCCATTTAAAAGGATATGTGCAATAATCGGTGTGAGAAGCCGCTTTGTTTTATAATATAAAAACGCGAATATCATACCGCAAATTGTATAAAGTAAAATATGTGTGAAGTCCATATGAATGGCAGCAAAGACGATGGCACTAACAATGCTTGCTATCCAGAAATTATAATTTTGTATAATAGAACCGAAAATAACACGGCGGAATACGAGTTCTTCCAAAATTGGTCCTAAAAATACGGTAGCAACAATCATGATAGGTGCTACTTTTGTGACATTCATAATCGCCTCTGTATTTTCCGAGCCCATATCAATTCCTAAAGCGAGCTCAATATATGCTCCGATTGTTTGCCCTAAAAATACGAGGAAAAATCCAATAATACCCCAACCGATTGATGCGCCAATCGATGCTTTTTCTCCTTTAAAAACATCCCAAAATTGCTTATTGCGGGAAATTAAAATAAAACTCACGACAAAAGCAATCCCAAACGAAATCGTTGACCACCAAGCAGATAATTTAATAAGCTGATCTTGCTCAGACACTCCAGAAAAAAGTTGTAAAAGGGAATCTTTTAAACTAGGAATGAATATAAGTATTAAGACTGATAACTGACAAATGATATAAGTTAATAACACATAAAATGCAGTTTTCTGTGTTTTAAACTTAGAAGATGAGGTAGATGTCACGGATTAATAACCTTCTTTCTAAATATTAACAGCAGGAAATTCTTCACAAAAAACGTGTGAATATGCCGTATATTTTATTATACATTTAAGCAAGGACTATTATGTTATAGCCTTTTTCATACATTACTTCTTTTATTGTAGAGGAATTTGGTAATAAAACAAAATTTTTTAATGCACATACTTGCAAAAAAATATAGAATTCATTAAACTAATAAATGTGTTAGCACTCGACAATCGAGAGTGCTAAAAAGAAAATTTCTTTAGGAGGTTGTTTCAATTGTTAAGACCATTAGGAGATCGCATCATTATCGAACTTGTTGAGGTAGAGGAAAAAACGGCATTTGGTATCGTCTTACCCGACTCAGCAAAAGAAAAACCACAAACTGGTAAAGTAGTGGCTGTAGGTACAGGTCGTGTTCTTGACAACGGCACTCGTCTTGAGCTTGACGTAAAAGAAGGCGACGAAATTATCTTCTCTAAATTCTCTGGTACGGAAGTGAAGTACGACGGCGTAGAATATTTAATTATACGTGAGAGCGATGTACTTGCAATTGTCGGATAATTCCAAATTAAAATGTAATTTTGCAGCTAGTTATACATAATCAACTTTACTAGCTGCTCATCTTCATAAAAAAATAAATTGAAATAATAGATCGCAAATTTTAGGAGGAAAATGAATTATGGCAAAAGATATTAAGTTTTCAGAAGAAGCACGTTCATTAATGGCATCTGGTGTAGATAAGTTAGCTAACGCTGTAAAAGTAACTTTAGGACCTAAAGGACGTAACGTTGTTTTGGAGAAAAAATTCGGTTCTCCACTTATTACAAATGACGGTGTATCAATTGCAAAAGAAATTGAATTAGAAAATGCATTTGAAAACATGGGTGCAAAATTAGTAGCGGAAGTTGCTTCTAAAACGAATGAAATCGCAGGTGACGGTACAACTACTGCAACAGTTTTAGCACAAGCTATGATCCGTGAAGGTCTTAAAAACGTAACAGCTGGTGCAAACCCTGTTGGTATCCGTAAAGGTATGGATAAAGCTGTTGCTGCTGCATTAACAGAACTTCAAGCTATTTCACGTCCAGTTGAAAATAAAGAATCAATTGCACAAGTAGCGGCAATCTCTTCAGCAGATGAAGAAATTGGTCAATACATTGCAGATGCAATGGAGCGCGTAGGAAACGACGGCGTTATTACAATTGAAGAATCAAAAGGTTTTACAACAGAATTAGATGTAGTGGAAGGTATGCAATTTGACCGTGGCTATGCATCACACTACATGGTAACAGACACAGATAAAATGGAAGCGGTATTAGATAACCCATTCATTTTAATTACAGATAAAAAAATCGCTAACATTCAAGAAATTTTACCAGTGTTAGAGCAAGTAGTACAACAAGGTCGTCCAATTTTAATTATTGCTGAAGATGTTGAAGGGGAAGCTCTTGCAACATTAGTAGTAAATAAATTACGTGGTACATTCAACGCAGTAGCGGTAAAAGCTCCAGGCTTCGGTGACCGTCGTAAAGCAATGTTAGAAGATATTGCTGTATTAACTGGTGGACAAGTAATTACACAAGATCTTGGCTTAGATTTAAAATCAGCGGATTTATCATCTTTAGGTCGTGCTGCTAAAGTTATCGTATCAAAAGATAACACAACAATCGTTGAAGGAGCTGGTAACACAGATGCAGTAGCTAGTCGTGTAAACCAAATCCGCGCACAACTTGCTGAAACAACTTCTGAATTTGATAAAGAAAAATTACAAGAGCGCTTAGCAAAATTAGCTGGTGGGGTTGCAGTTATTAAAGTTGGTGCAGCAACAGAAACAGAATTAAAAGAACGAAAATTACGTATCGAAGACGCATTGAACTCAACACGTGCAGCAGTAGAAGAAGGTATCGTATCAGGTGGTGGTACAGCACTTCTAAATGTTTACGCGGCAGTTGAAAAAGTATTAGAACAAGTAGAAGGCGATGTAGCAACGGGTGTACGTATTATTTTACGTGCATTAGAAGAGCCAGTACGTCAAATTGCTGAAAACGCTGGTTTAGAAGGTTCAATCATCGTTGACCGCCTAAAACGTGAAGAAATAGGAATCGGCTTTAACGCAGCAACAGGCGAGTGGGTAAACATGATTGAAGCAGGTGTAGTTGACCCAGCAAAAGTTACACGTTCAGCATTACAAAATGCAGCTTCTGTAGCTTCACTATTCTTAACAACTGAAGCAGTGGTTGCAGATATTCCAGAACCAGCAGGATCAGGTATGCCGGATATGGGCGGCATGGGTATGCCGGGGATGATGTAATTCGTAATTAATCATTATCCGAAATTAATATAGACAGCCTTAATTGGAGTTAAAACATCGTATGGTTATGAAGTCATACGATGTTTTTTGTCTATAACAAACAATATAAGAAGATTTTGTTTTTTAACGACCAATAATTTATAATATGAACAAGTTACATAATAAGGGGGAAACTGGATGAAAAGATTCTCATTTTTTGTAGTAGTACTATTGGTATTGCAACTAATACTGCCTTTTTCTACAACGGTAAGTGCTGAAGAAAATAGTGATTTATTGAACTATTTAGCGCTTGGAGATTCATTAGCAGCAGGGATGAATGAAAATAGTGAAATTGGACTCGGTTATGCCGATCTAATCGCTAAAAGTTATATGGATGAGCAAGAGGGAATCCTGTTTAACAAAGGGTTTTCTTACCCTGGCTATACAACTGTAAATGTACTAAACGATATTGTAGAAAATGTCACAAAGCCAATGTATGATCTAAATGGTCAGTCAGAAAAAACAGCTTCCATTAAGCAGGCAATTCAGGAAGCAGACCTAATTACATTAAGTGTAGGTGCAAATGATATATTGAAATATGTGACTCGCTCAGAGACAGGCGGTATTACATTTGATGCAGCAGGTGTTTTAAAAGGAGTACAGGAAGTATCATCGAACTATGATAAGATTTTCAATACTATTTATTCGATTAATCCGAATGTTGATATTATCGTAATGGGACTTTACAATCCATTTCCCGCTATACAAGATCCAGTTATCCAAACACAATTAAATATGCTTGTAACAACGATAAACAATTCAATCAAAAATATAGTAGAAACAAATAAAGGTATCTTTTCAGAAGTAGCCCAATTAATTGCAGCTGATTCGAAAGCGTACCTTCCTAACCCTGCAAATATTCATTTAAGTGAAGCAGGCTATAAAGTGGTCGCAGATAAGATGATGAATGATTATTTAAATTCCATCATTAAAGAAGTAGAAGAAACAATTCCGGAAGAGGAAATTAAAGAAGCACCGTTCCAGGATATTAAAAACCATTGGGGTAAAGAATATATTGATATTGCATATACTAAAGGCTTTATGAATGGGTACGAAGATGGCTCCTTTAAACCAAATGCGAATATGACACGTGTGCAGGTGATATCGGTTATTTCACGTGCTTTTGAATTAAAGGCAACAAAACCTGCCCCATTTAAAGACATTAGCCATTACGCTCAGCAAACGCAAAATCAAATTGCCGCAGCATACGAAGCCGGCTTAGTACGTGAAAATGACGGATATTTCAATCCACAAGGCAATATTACGCGCTCGCAGTTAGCTTTAATTTTATTGCGTCTATCAAATGCTTTGGCTGAAGAAGAATATAAACCGGAAGAGCTTGCTCTATTTAAAGACATCGAGAACTATGCTTACGAAACACAAGCAGCTATTACCTATTTATTTGAGAATGAGATTGTACAAGGAACGAGTGCCACTACATTCTCACCACAAGGTAATGTTACACGCGCACAATTAGCAAAAATTCTCGTACTTACAAATTCAAACGAATAAAAAAACGAGCGTTGAATGGACGGGGATCCATTTAGCGCTCGTTTTTTCGAGACGAGATAACAAAAGTCAACTCGTCGGAAGAAAGGGTACATTCCTACTCAGAAGAGCATGAAATGTCTTTCAAATATATCATTGCAAAAACGGGGATTTTTGCAAGGGGACACTATTTTATCTTAATACACTTACTTTGAGTAATTCTACTCTTTCCACTTTAAACCTTCAAAGAAGCGGTAAATTTCTTCAAACACTAATTCACGTTCTTTACCTAATGTTAATATATGTCCGGAATTAATGAAAGTTTTAATTGATTTAATTCGTGAATTTACTGAACTATATATTAGATCGGCACTTTCACAATAATATTCATCATCTTCAAAACCGCGTAAAATATGAACAGGTGTTTCAATGACATTTAACTTTTCGCTTGTTTCATTAATCATGCTCTGTAAATAATTTAAAGACGGCATTTTCATGAGTTCAGCAATTTTAGTATGGCTATCTACTGTTTCGTCATACGTACCTGATAACTTTTTATAGTTAATCGCATATTCAACAATTCGATTTTGCAGACTATCCGTTGATTTTGACATTGCTGGAGCAGACATTGTAACAATTGCCTTTGTTGGTCGTTCTTCTCCAAGCTTTAATGAGAAAATACCTCCAAGGGAAACACCTGCTACTGCGATTTCTTCATAGCCACGATTACGTAAATCATCATAGCCTTCGATTACACTATCCCACCACTCAGTTGGTTGAGATTGGATTAATAAGTCAGGACCACCGCCATGACCTTTATATAATGGTGCATGAACTGTGTAGTTACGATCCGCTAAATATTTTCCTAAACGTTTTACATCATTTGTATTTCCAGTAAATCCATGCAGTAATAAAACAGCACGTTTACCGGCTTCCATTGTAAAAGGTTTCGGCGCGATGAGTTTCATTGTCTATTAGACCCCTTTGTAAAATTAATTATGTCCATTTTATAAAAATTTATAAAAACTATTGAAATTTTAAATTATTTTTGTTATGAAAACTAGCTGCTATCGCTTATTATAAAGAGTATAGATATATAAGTACAATTTATTATTCTTATTGTTTTGAGTCGAAAAAGTTATGAATAATGTGGGGGTTGAATTATGGAGATTGAACAGCTTCAATATTTCAAAACCGTTGCTACAATGCAACATATGACACGTGCGGCTGAAGTTTTAGCTATTTCCCAGCCAGCGTTAAGTAAGTCAATAGCGAATATCGAACAGCATCTCGGTGTGCCACTATTTAACCGTGAAGGTCGTTCGATTTATTTAAATCGATTTGGTGAACTTTTTTTGCAAAGTGTAAATGTGATTTTAGATGAATATGATCGTATTAAAGAGGAATTTGAAGATATTATTAAGCCAGGTTCAGGAGAAGTGTCGTTTGGTTTTATTCATACACTCGGTATGGAAGTAGTTCCTGAATTAATCGCTTCAACGAGCGCGGCATTTCCGAATATGCATTTTTCTTTGACGCAGGCTACTTCACTAAATTTAATGAAAAGGTTGGAAGAAGGGGCCATTGATTTGTGCCTATCTCAAAAAATAGAATCAAAGGTAATTGAAATAGAAACAGAAGAATTGTTTGTTGAGGAACTTTTCGTAATTGTTCCGACAACACATCCATTAGCTATGCAAGAATCGGTAAAGCTCGATGAAGTAAAAAATGAACCATTTATTGCGATAAAAAAAGGCAACTCGCTGCGACAGTTAGTGGATGAATTTTTTTTAGATGCGGGGATTGAGCTTAATACAACATTTGCTGCTGAAGAAATGCATACAGTGGCAGGATTTGTTGGAGCTGGGATGGGTATTTCCCTTATTCCAAATATTAAGGGGCTTGACCATTACAAAGTAAAAAGGCTAAAGGTTGATCCGCCGTGCTATCGTTCCGTTGGTGTTTCTTGGGCAAAAAATCGCTATCTACCACCTGCTGTTGTTGAATTCAGACAATATTTATTAAATTATTTTCAGCAAAGGGAAGTTTGAAATGATGGACAAGCGTACTGAATTTTTTGGATGGTTTAAGCAACAAGGATTAGATAATATAGAGCTATGGCTTGAGGAGTTCGAATTAGCGGAAAAGGGTATGGAAAAAGCAATGATCAATGTTGCTTTATTATATAAACAGTATGGATTTTTTGAGGAAATGTACAATTTACTTACTACAGTCAGTGAACATAAAAATTCAGAGGCGATGTATGAGCTGGCGAATTGTTATATTGAAGGACTTGGTGGAAAAGGCAGTGAACAGCAAGCATTCTCATTGTATAAAGACGCAGCAAATTTAGGTCACCGCGATGCGATGAATAATTTAGCTGATATGTACTTCAATGGGGAAGCTACAGAAGTGGACGAAAAAAAAGCGTTCCTTTGGTTTGAAAAAGCAGCGAAACATGGTGTACCAGAAGCGATGTATACGTTGGGAATTATGTATGAGCAAGGTTTGGGTACCCAATGCAATGCATCACTAGCTTTGGAATATTATAAACGCAGTGCCGATCTTCAATATGCAGAGGCTAAATATCGCCTTGGTATGATTTTCTATTCAGGGGAACTTGGTCAACAACAGAACGATAAAGAAGCAATCGAGTGGTTTAGAAAAGCGAGCGAGCATTACCATGTCGATGCGATTTATAACTTAGGTTACTGTTATGAGCATGGTCATGGTGTTATTCAGGATGTAGACAGAGCAATGACTTATTACAAGCAGGCTAGTATGCTGGGCGATAGAGAAGCTACTAAAAGAATAGTAATCTATTACGAACAAATAAATCTTAAAGAAGCTGCTAAGTGGCGTGAAAAATTGGAAAGCCTTGAAAGCTTTAAAGGATTTGATGAAAATTAATCATATTTCATAGTAATTTGTATGTTTAGTTTCCTAATAAATTTGGGAATGTAATCAATAGGGGAAAGTGATAAGGAGGGGAATTTTTATGTTTATGTTTGCAGTACCGCATATCTCTTCTAATGACAGTGAAGATGTTATTCAAAAATTACAGCAAATTCTATTGGAGCAACGTGAAAGTTTAACAACGCTTTGTACAATTGTTGAATATTTAAGAGAATATGTCCAAACTGGATTAGAAAATAAAGATGTCATCAAATACAATCAACGAATCCAAATGATGACCTATAAACAAACAGATCGTTATAATGAGATTGATCATCTCATTAATAAAAATATTATCGAAATTAAAAAAGGTAAAACTAAAGATAACACCGCTTTAACATTTGGCAAAGAGGTCAGGAAGATTGAATCAGGTTTTCGAACGCTAAAGCTATTCACTTGTGATGTTATTAATATGTTGGATTCCAATAAACATATCGAAAATCGTAGTATAGAGCGCATACGTTATTTTGATAAGCGTTCAGCATCGCTAGAAGCGGAAATTATTTCCCTGACACAGCAACTATCTTTTAAATAAGAATAACCTGCTCCATCAAAATGGAAATGAGAAGCAATCCTATTAAAAATTAATTAGTAGGATTGCTTTTATTGTAACAATTTGCTAAATTATACAAGATAACAAGCGGTACTATTTTAAATTGAGGCTTTGGTTTTACTTTTAAGTAACAAGGGAATTTATACATTTACATTGTTTCCAATTACATAGTATACAAAAGGAAATACCAATAGGGTGAGGATGGAAACATATGTTTTTTAAAAAAAAGGATATAGAGAATCAGGAAGATTTATCAATACATAATGAGGTAATGTTAGCGTATGTATCTGATGAGGAATTAAGGACACAAATTCAAATGTTAGGCTTAACAAAAGAAGATTTAAAATACTTGAAAGTAATGAAACCGTATGTTGATAATAACATCGAACATATTGTAGATAACTTTTATAAAAAACTAGGTCTGGAAAATAGTTTGGTTGAAATAATTAATAAACATAGCTCAGTTGACCGTTTGAAAGGTACTTTGAAAACCCATATTTGCGAAATGTTTAGTGGAATTATTGACGATACGTACTTTGAGAAACGAAAAAAAATTGCGCGTATCCATGTACATATTGGATTAAAAACGAAATGGTATATGACGGCCTTTTCAAACCTATTAATAGATTTTATTCATTTAGTAAATGTAAATATTAAGAACGACGAGCAACGTTTTCTTACGCTTGCAGCCATATCGAAAATATTAAACCTAGAGCAGCAAGTTGTTTTAGAAGAATATGAAGCAGTAGTGGAAAGAAAGGAAGAAAAGCTAGTAGAGGAAAAACGTAAAATAGGAAATGCTATTATTGAATCTTCCTCTAATTTAGCGACAATGTCTGAGCAAACAAATGCATCGTTCCAACAACTGAGTGCACAATCCATGGTCATTGTATCCCATTCGAAAAAAGCGAGTGATATTTCATCGGTGGCTACAGAACAGGCAAATCAAGGGAAAGCTCAAGTTCAGCATCAATCAGAGAGTATGACTGCAATCAATCAATCAGTAGCAACGATTTCGTCAGAAATAGATAAACTAGCTGACATATCAAAAGAGATGGAATCCACGATGGGTATAGTAACAAACATTGCGAATCAAACTAATTTATTGGCGCTAAATGCAGCGATAGAAGCAGCCCGTGCTGGAGAAGCTGGTAAAGGCTTTGGTGTTGTAGCCGGGGAAGTGCGGAAACTATCGGAGCAGACGAAAAATTCAGCAATAAATGTAGAGGGACTGTTGCAAAATACAGATATCCGAACGACAAAGCTACTCGAATCATTGCAGGAAATAAAAGCAGCGATACTTATCGGGGAAGAAAGTATGAAATCTACTGAAGTTCAGTTTAATGCTATTGTTAATTCAATGGTTGAGACGAAAAAGCAAAATGATTTAGTCGAGCAAGAGGTGGGGCTAATTGGAGACGTTATAGTAGAACTTGCGGGTGCCTTTGATTTAGTAACAAATTCTGCAGATTCATTGGCGCAAATTTCGCACGACTTAGAATAACTTAAAAGAAAGCTATGCGAAAGGTTCTTCCTTTTTGCATAGCTTTTTAATTTGAAATTATAAGCGATGACTTTAAATTTTGAAAATTGTTTTATCTGCCTGTCCATATCTCTGGTGAAAACGATTATACTAAGAGAAGAAAAAGTGAACGAAATAGGAGAGAACAACATGAAAACAGTAGTAGTTGTAGGTGGCGGGATTACTGGATTATGTACGATGCACTATTTAAAAAATCAAATGCATGAAAAGAATATTGAAGCGCGGTTAGTATTAATAGAGAAAAATCAGTATTTAGGCGGAAAAATACATTCAGAGTATGAAGAGGGATTTATTATGGAAACCGGTGCGGATTCCATTGTAGCGCGTCATCCCAATGTGCTAGAGCTAGTGAAAGAGCTTAACTTTGAATCGGAGCTTGTTTATAACGAAACAGGCATTTCTTACATTCATACTAATAATGAGCTGCATGCTATTCCCGCAGGGTCAACATTCGGCATTCCGATGAGTGTGGAATCACTTATGTCGAGCACGTTAATTTCAGAAGAAGGAAAGAAAAGGGCATTACAGGATATTGAAATTCCAAATAAAGATTTTACAAAGGAAAGTTCAATTGGTTCATTTTTAGAATATTTTTTAGGTGAAGAAATTGTGCAAAAACAAATTGCTCCTGTATTGGCAGGGGTTTATTCAGGTGATTTATATCAGCTGAGCTTAGCGTCAACGTTACCTTATTTAGTAGATTATAAAAATAATTATGGGTCGATTATGAATGGTTTTGAAGCAAATCGCGAGCAGTTTGAAAAAGCAGCAGATAAGAAGTTTATTTCTTTTCGAAAGGGTTTATCTACATTAA
Source organism: Solibacillus ferritrahens (assembly GCF_037027585.1). Taxonomy (NCBI): domain Bacteria; kingdom Bacillati; phylum Bacillota; class Bacilli; order Caryophanales; family Caryophanaceae; genus Solibacillus; species Solibacillus ferritrahens. The sequence goes on from NZ_JAXCLE010000022.1 coordinate 19,670, forward strand.
TTGACCGTCTTGAAGAGCAGTTGCCAGAAGTGGAATTCATAAAAAGGACCGCAACAGAGCTAATACGAAAAGTAGGCAGACAGTATGAAGTCGTTTTAGAAAACGAAACGATTATAGCGGATATCGTTGTTCTTGCCGTACCAAATGATACAGTACGTACTGTATTGCAAGACGACAATTTGGATGTACAGCTTGAAAAGTTTACAACGGCATCTGCTTTAACGATGTATGTTGGCTTTGATGTACCGGACAATGTTTTACCAGCAGACGGTACAGGTTTTATTGTCTCCCATAATAGTGATTTAGTATGCAATGCATCTACATGGACAAGTCGTAAATGGAAGCATACGTCAGCAGAAGGGAATCTGCTCGTTCGTTTATTTTATAAAAACATTAATCCGCGATATGAAGAGCTGGTAGCAATGCCTGATGAAGAGTTGAAGAAAGTCGCAATGGAGGATATCCGATTAAGTTTGGGTATTGAAGCGAAACCGACCGTCGTAAATGTTACGAAATGGATCAATCAGATGCCCCGTTATGATTTAGCGCATAATGAAGCGTTATCAAAAGTTGTAGATTATTTACAAGTGCACTACCCGAATCTGCTTTTAGCTGGATGTTCCTACTTTGGGGTAGGGATTGGTGCATGTATTCAAAATGGTAAAAAAACGGCGGAACAAATTATTACACGAATTATGTAAAGAAATACTTTATTCGGCTAAAGGGTATTGACGTCTTATTTAGATAACGATATGATTACTTAAATAATTTTTAATTTTAAATTTTAGAAAAATTCATATAATTTCTTATCGAGAGAAGTTGAGGGACTGGCCCGTTGAAACTTCAGCAACCAACATTATGTCAGGTGCTAAATCCAGTGGCGATTGCCAGAAGATGAGAAGGGATTAAGTTGACGACTGACAACTATCAAGCCTTCTTTTGCTTAATGAAAGAAGGCTTTTTTGTATTAAAAATATACTGAAAATACTGTGAATGATGGAGTGGAAGCAATGGGTTTACTACAAGATTTAAAAACACGCGTTTTAACGGCGGATGGAGCAATTGGAACTTTACTTTATTCCTATGGGTTGGATTACTGCCATGAGGAAATGAATATTGCACGGCCTGAAATTATCGAGAAAATTCATAGTGAATATATTGCTGTAGGTGCAGACATTATTCAAACAAATACATATGGAGCGAATGCGATTAAGTTAGCTCGATATGGTTTTGAAAGTCGTGTAAAGGAATTTAACGAAGCTGCGCTGAAGATTGCGAAGCGAGCAGCTGCTCCGGGGGGACAGTATGTTCTGGCAACAATCGGTGGCATTCGAGGGATTCGAAAAAGTGATGCAACATTAGATGAAATCTTAGCTGCCTTTCAAGAGCAAGTGGAAGTATTACTAGCTGGTGAACCGGATGGATTCTTACTGGAAACGTATTACGATTTTGAAGAATTATCGCATTGTGTCCATCTATTACGTTCAATGACCGATTTACCGATTATTGCACAAGTAACGATGCAGGAGCCAGGTGTACTTCAAAATCAAATGACATTAAACGAAGCACTACAAGACCTTGAACGAGTAGGTGCAGATATTGTTGGAAGCAATTGCCGTTTAGGGCCATTTCATACAATTCAGGCTTTTGAAGGGGTAAATCTACCTAAAACCGCCTTTCTATCGGCATACCCAAATGCTTCTCTTTTAGATATAGAAGATGGGCGTGTTGTATATGAATCAGAAACCGATTATTTTGCACGTGCAGCTGTAGAGCTTGTAAACCAAGGGGTGCGTTTAATTGGTGGTTGTTGTGGGACTACGCCGAAGCATATAGCAGCAGTAAAAAAATATTTAGCAAATTTAACGCCAGTTGAAACAAAAGAGGAAAAGCATGGCCATACGCAATTTGTTCGTATTGCAGAACCTCGAAAGCAGGAACCGCTTCATGAAAAAGCAAAACGTGAGCGTTCTGTTATTGTGGAGCTTGATACACCACGACATCTTGAAATTGAAGGCTTTGTTGAAGGGGCAAAACAATTGGCGAACGCAGGGGCGGACGTTATTATGATGGCCGATAATTCGCTTGCTTCACCCCGTATAAGCAATATTGCGATGGCGGCTATTTTGAAGGAACATGGTATTCGTTCATTGCCGCATTTAACATGTCGTGACCGTAATTTAATTGGTCTTCAATCGCATTTAATGGGACTGAATGCTTTGGAGCTACATGATATTCTTGTCATAACAGGAGACCCGACGAAAGTTGGAGACTTCCCGGGTGCAACGAGTGTATATGATGTGTCTTCAATGGAGCTAATTTCGTTAATTAAGCAGTTAAATAAAGGTGGTTCATTTACAGGGAAATCGTTAAGAAAACAAGCCGATTTTTCTGTGGCCGCTGCATTTAATCCGAATGTGCGTGTACTGGACCGTGCAGTAGCCCGTTTAGAGAAGAAAATTGAACATGGTGCCGATTATTTCATTTCGCAGCCGGTTTATACGAAAGAAAAAATAATCGAAATTTATGAGGCGACGAAGCATTTGGATACGCCGATTTATATTGGAATTATGCCGCTTACCTCATCACGCAGTGCAGAGTTTTTACACCATGAAGTGCCGGGGATTAAACTATCTGATGAAGTACTTGCTCGTATGGCAGCCTGTGGGGACGATAAAGATGCAGCTACAGCAGAAGGCATTGCCATTGCGAAAGAATTGCTCGATACAGCGTGCAAATACTTTAATGGGATTTATTTAATTACCCCGTTCTTACGTTATGAAATGACACTGGAATTAATGGAATATGTAAAACAATATGATGTGGAAAGTAAAGGAGTTCAGTCAAATGTATAATCACCCAATTCATGAGCAATTACAAAAAAGAATCTTAATCATCGATGGTGCCATGGGGACGATGCTTCAGGCAGAAAATTTAACATATGAAGACTTTGGTGGAGAAGAATTAGACGGTTGTAATGAAAACCTGGTGCTGACAAGACCTGATGTATTAGGTAAGATTCACCGCGAATACTTAGCTGCAGGGGCAGACATTATTTGTACAAATACGTTTGGAGGTACACCGCTCGTTTTAAATGAGTATGATTTAGGAGATAAGGCAGTTGAAATTAATAAGAATGCAGTCAAAATCGCATTACAAGCTGCGAAAGAATTTTCAACAGCAGAATGGCCACGTTTTGTCGCAGGTGCAATCGGCCCTACGACAAAAACATTGTCGGTAACAGGCGGTATTACATTTGAAGAGCTAGAAGAAAACTTTTATATCCAAGCAAAAGCATTAACTGAAGCAGGGGCAGATTTAATTTTGCTTGAAACTTCTCAAGATATGCTTAATGTGAAAGCGGGGACGATTGCAATCCACCGGGCATTTGAGGAGCTTGGTAAAGAGCTGCCAGTTATGATTTCAGGGACAATTGAGCCAATGGGAACAACGCTTGCTGGACAATCAATTGAGGCATTTTATATCTCGATTGAACATATTAAACCATTGTCTGTCGGATTAAACTGTGCGACAGGTCCGGAATTTATGACCGATCATATTCGTTCGTTGGCAGAGCTTTCGACTGGTTATATTAGTTGTTACCCAAATGCCGGTTTACCGGATGAGGAAGGTTGTTATCATGAAACGCCGGATTCATTATCCAAAAAATTGAAAGGTTTCGCAGAAAAAGGCTGGCTAAACATTGTCGGCGGATGTTGCGGGACGACACCTGCGCATATTGCAGCAATTCGAAAAGCAGTAGAAGGCCATAAACCACGCGAGCCGAAAGCCATTACACATGGACATGTCGTATCGGGTATTGAGCCTTTGCAATATGATGAATCGATGCGTCCGTTATTTATCGGAGAGCGAACAAACGTAATTGGTTCGCGTAAATTTAAAAACTTGATTGTTGACGGGAAGTTTGAGGAAGCAGCGGAAATTGCACGTGCGCAAGTGAAGAATGGGGCGCATGTAATTGATATTTGTTTAGCAAACCCAGACCGTGATGAAGTAGAAGATATGAAAAATTTTATGCAGGAAGTTGTAAAAAAGGTAAAGGTGCCACTCGTAATAGATTCAACCGACGAAAAAGTAATGGAAGTTGCACTAAAGTTCTCGCAAGGTAAAGCGATTATCAACTCCATTAACTTGGAAGATGGGGAAGAGCGCTTTGATGCGGTAATGCCACTTGTGAAAAAATACGGTGCCGCACTTGTTGTAGGAACAATTGATGAAACGGGAATGGCAGTTACACGCGAGAAAAAACTGGAAGTTGCCAAGCGTTCATACGAGCTGCTTACGGAAAAATGGGGGATGGCAGCAGAGGATATTATCTTTGACCCGCTAATGTTCCCAGTTGGTACAGGCGATGAACAATATATTGGTGCCGCTGAGGAAACAATTGAAGGAATTCGCCTCATTAAAGAACATTTACCTGGCTGTTTAACAGTACTCGGTGTAAGTAATGTTTCGTTCGGTTTACCACCAGTAGGTCGTGAAGTGTTAAATGCGGTGTATTTATACCACTGTACACAAGCAGGTTTGGACTATGCAATCGTAAATACTGAAAAGCTAGAGCGGTATGCATCGATTCCGGAACAGGAAATCAAACTGGCGAACGATTTAATATTCAATACAAATGATGAAACACTGGCTGTATTTACAGACTTTTATCGTGACAAAAAGAAGGATGCAGTCGTTAAAGAATTACCGGCAACAGTAGAAGAACGCCTCGCGTATTACATATTAGAAGGTACGAAAGAAGGCTTAATTGAAGATCTAAATGCGGCACTTGAAAAATTCGATGCCCCACTTGATATTATAAATGGTCCGTTAATGGCAGGAATGGCAGAGGTAGGCCGGTTATTTAATGAAAACCAATTAATTGTAGCTGAAGTACTTCAAAGTGCAGGTGTCATGAAAGCAGCAGTCGCTCATTTAGAGCAATTTATGGAAAAGGGCGATACGAGTGCTAATAAAGGAACAATGGTATTAGCAACTGTTAAAGGTGACGTACATGATATCGGAAAAAACTTAGTCGATATTATATTAAGTAATAACGGTTTTCGTGTTGTTGATTTAGGGATTAAAGTAACGCCAGCCCAGCTTATTGAAGCAATTCGTAAAGAAAAGCCGGATTTTATCGGTTTATCGGGATTACTCGTAAAATCAGCTCAGCAAATGGTCATTACAGCACAGGACTTCAAAGAAGCAGGCATTGATGTGCCGATTTTAGTAGGGGGGGCAGCATTATCCCGACGCTTTACAGAAACAAAAATTGCCGCTCAATATGATGGACCTGTCATTTATTCAAAAGATGCGATGCAAGGGTTAGAACAGGCAAATCGCTTAATGAATGTAAATGAGCGTGAAGTACTATTGGAAGAGTTACGTGATTCTCGGGAAAAACGACTGGAATCAGACGCAAAACGCGCGGCTCGACCAGTTGCAGTTGCCGTTAAGCCAGTTCGTACAGTGAAGGATGCGGAAGTGTGGAAGCCGAAAGATTTTGTGCCGCATATTAAACCAGAATACTCTATTGCCCATTTACACCCATATGTAAATATGCGTACATTAATCGGGCATCACTTAGGGTTAAAGGGTAATTTAGAGCAAATGCTTGCTGATCAGGATGACCGTGCAATTTTATTGAATGATTTAGTAAATCAATATTTGAAAAGTAATGTATTAAGCGCATCAGGTATGTATCAGTTTTTCCCTGCTCAATCAAATGGTGATGATGTAGTTGTATATAGTCCTGAAGATGCGAAAACAGAAATCCAGCGTTTTACGTTCCCGCGCCAGCAGGTTGAGCCATTCCTATGCTTGTCGGATTACCTGAAGTCGGTCGATAGCGGAGAGATGGATTACATTGCATTAATGGTCGTGACAGCAGGTAAAGGTGTGAGCAAACAGGCAAATGAGTTGAAAGAAGCAGGAAAATTTTTGGAAAGCCATGCATTGCAGGCGACTGCACTAGAACTTGCTGAAGGTTTTGCTGAACGTATTCACCAGGAAATACGTGATCAATGGGGCTTCCCAGATGCGACAGATTTTACAATGCGTGATAGATTTGCTGCTAAATACCAAGGGCAACGTTTCAGCTTCGGTTATCCTGCATGTCCAAATTTAGAAGATCAGGAAAAGCTATTTCATCTATTAAAGCCAGAAAAAATTGGTGTACAATTAACAGAGGGCTTTATGATGGAACCTGAAGCAAGTGTATCAGCGATTGTGTTTGCACATCCGGATGCACGCTACTTCAACGTATAATTCAAAAGCCGTTTCGCCGCATTTTAGGGTGATGCGGCTTTTGCTACCTAGAGGAGGGAATATATGATTCGACGAGCGACAAAGGAAGATGTACCGACAATTTTAGAGATATTTAATGACAATGTCATAAATTCCACAGCTATTTATATGTATAAGGAACAAACGTTGGAACAAAGAATTCACTGGTTTAAACAAAAGCAAAATGCCGGCGAACCATTAGTTGTGTTTGATGTTGATGGGGAAGTAGCGGGCTATGCTACGTACGGAAGCTTCCGTGCTTATCCGGCCTTTCAATATACAGTAGAACATTCGGTATATGTGCATAAAAATCATTATAAAAAGGGAATTGCCAGTAAACTCATGCATTGGCTCATAGAAGAGGCGAATGTAAATGGTGTGAAAACAATGGTCGGCTGTATCGATAAAGAAAATACAGCGAGTATAAAAATTCATGAGAAGCTAGGGTTTACGTACAGCGGAACGGTCCGCAATGCAGGATATAAGTTTGGTCGTTGGTTGGATTTGGTGTTTTATCAGCTAGATCTTGAAGGGCCAGAAAATCCGCTGGAATATTAATGTAGCCTTTGTTTGTTACCTGGTCATATGACAACTGTCATAAAAAAGATGTGATATTTGAGCGTTTCGTCATGTGTGTCCTTTTTGTACGATGTAATTAATTATTTTTACAGGAAAGAGGGATTAACACATGGCAAACATACATGCAGAGAAAACAAAGCAACTACGAAAAGATGTAGCGCCGTTCGCAAAATCAGAAACAAGACTTAGTATTCAACAACTAATAAATACGCTGGGACCACTTTTATTGATTTGGGGAGCAGGTTATGTATTGTTGCAATATTCACCTTGGTTCACAGCGCTTTGTAGTATTCTTGCTTCAGGTTTTGTAATTCGTGCATTTATTATTTTCCATGATTGTACACATGGTTCATTTTTCCAGAATAAAAAAGCGAATGCAATTATTGGGAATATCACTGGGCTTTTAACATCATTCCCATATGAAAAATGGAAACGTGAGCATACGATTCATCACGCAACAAGTTCGAACTTGGATAAGCGTGGTATTGGCGATATTGATATGCTTACAGTGGACGAATACCTCGAAAAATCAAAGTTAGGTCGTATAGGTTACCGTTTTTACCGTAACCCAATTGTTATGTTTGGCTTAGGGCCACTATTTATGGTACTTATATTAAATCGCGTAAACCGCAAAGATGCAAAACGAAAAGAACGTTTAAATACGTATTTTACAAACATTGTATTATTAGCGATTTGTACAACTCTTATTTTAATATTTGGTTGGACGACATTTTTATTAGTCCACGGATTAACACTATTTATCGCAGGTGCTTTAGGTATTTGGTTGTTCTATATCCAACATACTTACGAAGATTCGTACTTTGAAGTAGATTCTGAGTGGGATTATGTTAAAGCTGCTGTAGAAGGAAGTTCATATTATAAATTACCAAAGATTCTACAATGGGTGACTGGTAATATCGGCTTCCACCATGTGCACCATTTATCGCCGCGTGTACCAAACTACAAACTTGAAGATGCACATGAGTCAATTAAACCGCTTCAGCAGGCGACAACGATCACATTAAAGACAAGTCTAGAATCAATTCGCTACAAGTTATATGATCCGGAAAACTACCGTTTTGTTACGTTTAAAGAAGCGGCAGAACGCGAAACAAAGCGTGATAAAACACGTGATAAAACACTTACTAACTAACTTCATTAAAAAACAGGTATCTCAACCATGGATTGAGATACCTGTTTTATTATAGAATAAAGAAAAAAGAGAATCGAGGCTATTATGCAAACTTGGTATAGTATCATCCCGAAAAGTCCGATGTTAAGTATTTATATATGGATAATCTTTTGTATTATGCCATTTTTCTTTATTATCCAATCCTTCACATTGTGGCAAATTATATTAGGAATCAATTTAATATTGGCTTATTTTTTATGCCATTACTTTTCTTTCACGGCTAAGCCTGGGCTAAAGTATATGTGGATCAGTTTCCAAATGGTGCTCAATATAGTAATGACACTTGTGTTTGGTTATGTATATCTATCTTTATTTACTGCATTTTTTATTGGTAATATAAGGCAGGCAGTTGGGTTTTATATTATGTATGGTTTACATATCGGTTTTACCGTTCTATCGATAGTTGGAGGATATTTTATTTTCCTTGAATTATTTATATCGCAAACCCCGTTCATAATTATTAATGTACTTGGTGTTGTACTATTACCGTTTACATTATATTCGAGAACGAAACGTGAAAATTTGGAAGGTGAGCTGGAAACGGCACGTGAACGCATTTCAGAATTAACGATATTTGAAGAGCGTCAGCGTATTGCACGTGATTTACATGATACACTAGGTCAAAAGCTTTCAATGATCGGTCTTAAAAGTGACTTGGCTGCAAGGTTAGTGGAAAAAAATCCAGAACAGGCGATTTTGGAAATAAAGGATATTCGTCAAGCGGCGAGACTTGCCTTAAAAGAAGTGCGAGAGCTAGTCGCGGATATGCGGGCTGTTCGTATTGAGGAAGAGCTATACAGAGTAGAACAGATATTAAAAGCCGCACAAATTAAACTTCGATTAAACGGTGATAAAAGAGAAATTAATATGCCTACTTTGGCGGAAAATGTAATAAGCATGTGTTTAAAAGAGGCTGTAACAAATATTGTAAAGCATAGTAAGGCAACAATTTGTCGGATCAATTTTTACCAAAGCGATGACGAGTTTAAAATGACGATACAAGATAATGGTATTGGTTTCAAACGTTCTCATGAATTAGAAGGTGGCAATGGTTTAAAGGGGATGCAGGAGCGTATAGAGTTTATTAATGGCTCGCTTGAAATAGAAAATGGTGATGGGACAACGGTTGTTTTAAAAATACCGTTAGCTATTACGCACCAAAAGGGGGAGAACAAGAAATGATTCGAATTGTTATTGCAGAAGATCAGGGTATGCTACTTGGGGCAATGAAATCACTGCTTAGTATGGAAGATGATATGGAAGTAGTTGGTCTTGCAAAAAACGGTGAAGAAGCAATTGATATGGTAACGGAATTAAAACCCGACATATGTATTATGGATATTGAAATGCCGATAAAAACCGGATTAGATGCTGCTGAGGCCTTACGGGAAAACGATTGTAAAATAATTATTTTAACAACCTTTGCACGTCCTGGCTATTTTGAAAGGGCGCGAAAGGCGGGAGTGCGCGGGTATTTGCTGAAGGATAGCCCGATTGAGGAGCTTGTCAATTCCATTCGAATTATTATGGATGGTCGTCGTATTTATGCACCGGAGCTTGTGGACTTTGTATATGAAGATGACAGTGAAAACCCGTTAACTGAACGTGAAAGCCAAGTGCTCGAACTCGTTGCAGAAGGGAAAACGACGAAGGAAATTGCAGCAGAGCTTTTCTTATCTGCTGGTACAGTACGTAACTATATTTCTACCATCTTAGATAAGCTGGGAGTGGGGAATCGAATTGAAGCAATAGCCCGGTTTAAAGAAAAGGGCTGGAATAAATAAAATGCTTCGCTTACTTTTGACGAGTAGGCGAAGCATTTTATTTAGCGTAATTAATCTTTTTTCGTTAAACGGCCAAGGACGAATGCACCGGCTGCTACGGCTAATATGGTGTTCGTCTTTTTATTGAATACTTGCTTTGTTACGAGCGAAATATTTTGCGGACGCTCAGCAAGACGACGCATAAAATATCCGTACCAATCCTTGCCATATGGGACATATACACAGACTTGGTAGCCTTCGCGTGCAAGCTCCAGCTGTAAATCCTTCCGGAAGCCGTAAAGCATCTGGAACTCGAATTTTTCTTTCGGAATATCGTATTGCTCAACGAAATATTTTACGTGTTTAATAATATTATGATCATGTGTTGCAATCGATGTGAAATGACCGTGAGCTAAATGGTATTCAATTAGTTCGATAAAGTTAATATCAATATCTAGTTTGTCTTGGTAGGCTACTTCTTCGGGCTCTTTATACGCTCCTTTTACAATACGCAGACGGTAGTCTTTAAATTGCTCGGCATCATCCTTTGCGCGGTGGAAATACGCCTGGATAACGGTACCCACATTATCAAATGATTTTGCAAGCTCTTCCAGCATATCAAATGATGGTTGCAGACGTTTATAATCCTCCATATCAAAGTTGACAAAAATACCATACTCATAAGCTCGTTCAACAATGTCACGTAAGTTGTCATAACAAAAATCAATATCAATATCGAGTCCAAGCTGTGAAGGTTTTAAAGAAATATGTGCATCCAATTCTTCTAGATGAATAGCTTCGATTAATGCTAAAATTTCTTCTTTTGCTTTTACAGCTTCTCCTTCATCGGAAACAAATTCACCTAAACTATCCACTGTACATGAAATGCCTTGTTCATTTAGTTTTCGAATGCTCGTAATTGCTTCTTCTAAGCTTGTCCCCGCCACAACGCTTTGTGCACCGAGCTTTAAACCGTATTGATGAGCAGCGTTGCTAAGTGCTTGGTTTTCCGATAATGAAATGAAAAAATCACGTAAAGCCATAGAAACATCTCCTTAAAATTCGTTATTTTCCTAAAAATTATACCATAGCGTTATTTATAGACATTAGCATTCATCCTCATATTATAAGTTTGACTTTCAGTTGCTCAAGCTTTGTACTATTAGAATATCGGAAAATCCGAACCGCTGGAGTTTTAAGTAAGTAAAAAGACTGAATTAAAAGTCGGTTTTGACTTTTAAGACAGCCTCCTTCTCGATTATATAAAAGAATGGGGTGGAAGTGTGTGAAGGGGAAGGGGCACACACTTCATTTTTTGGTTTTCTGGGAGCATGAAATTCAGGGGATATATTTATATCCGCTTTTCTTGTACATTTTGACTGGATGATACTTTGCCTAAGTTAGTTAAACGTTGGGCAAAACTATCATTTGATTTTATAACACCTTTGAAAGTGTCTTGCATTTCATATGCATATGCACCATGTTCTGCAATGTCTAAGCCCTGTACTTCTTCTTCATGAGTTACACGTAATGGGATGAAGGCTTTAATGACAAGAGTAGAAAGAGCGACTGTGCTGGCAGTCCAAGCAATAATTGCTACAACGCCTAATGCCTGCACGCCAAGCAATGTTGCGCCCCCACCATATAAAAGACCTCCACCAGTAATATCAAATAGACCAACAGCTAATGTTCCCCAAATACCGGCAACACCATGTACTGCTACTGCTCCAACTGGGTCATCAACTTTTAACTTATGATCAATGAAGCGTACAGCTTCCACTAAAATGAAACCGCCGATAGCCCCTGCGATAATAGCACCGACAATGCTTAAGTTTGCAGCACCTGCTGTAATACTAACTAAGCCTGCTAAAGCTCCGTTTAATGTTAAAGAACCATCGATAAAGCCGTAACGCAAACGAGTGTAAAATGCTGTAGCAATAACACCCGCTGATGCAGCTAAAAATGTATTTGCAATAACGCCTGGAACTAATGATGGGTCGGCAGCTAAAGTTGAAGCACCATTGAAGCCATACCAACCTAACCATAAAATGAATACACCTAATGCGCCAAGTGGAATTGAATGACCTGGAATTACATTCACGACGCCTTTTGCATATTTCCCTACACGAGGACCAACCATTGCTGCAACAACTAATGCACCAACTGCACCAGTTAAGTGAACGACTGTGGATCCTGCGAAATCAGTGAAGCCTAATGCTGTTAACCAACCATCACCTTGCCAAATCCAATGCCCAACAACAGGATAAATGAATGCTGTCATAACTACTACTAACGCCATATAGGCAACAATGTTGGTACGTTCAGCAACAGCACCTGAAATAATAGTGGCGCATGTTGCAGCGAACATAGCTTGGAATACGAAGAAGGCAATGTCATCAACACCGCTTAATGCAAAACCAGAAGTACCGATAAGTCCGTTTGCTGTGTCACCAAACATTATGGCGTAGCCAACTGCAAAATAGACAATACCGCCGATTGAAATTGTTAAAATATTCTTCATTAATATATTGACCGCATTTTTAGAGCGAGTAAATCCTGCTTCAACCATTGCAAACCCAGCATGCATGAAGAAAACGAAAAATGCACCAAGCATTACCCATACTAAGTTAATCGATAATTCTAAAGCTTCGTTTGTCATAAAAATATCCTCCTTTATTTAACGGTTAATTAATCAATTGCAATGGAACCAAGTTCTTTCGTGCGTATACGAATCGCCTGCTCTACCGGATAGATGAAAATTTTACCGTCACCAACTTCTCCTGTAGAAGCTTCGCGTAATAAAACATCGATAATCGCTTGAACTTTTGCGTTGTCTACAACCATTTCAAGCTTTAGCTTTTGAGAGAACTCCATTGAAAAGGAATTGCCGCGAAACAATCCAATTTTTCCTTCTTGTCGACCTGCACCGGCAATTTCGGAAATGCTCAGCCCGTCAATACCTTCTAAAGCTAAACCTTCTCGCACTCTTGCGAAAACTTCAGGACGAATAATTGCTTCGATCTTTTTCATTTCTCCCCAACTCCTTGTGTTATGTTATCTAACATGATAAATCGAATTTCATAATAAATCAATACCTTATGTTAGGAAAAATGACATGGATATTCGATTGGTTTAATCGCATTGTGAGATGAAGTGAGGAAGGAGGAGGTGAATAGCTTGAAATGGCTTTATATAGAATAAGAGAAGCTATTCAACGGAAGCTGTACATAACGAACGTTTTTTATTGATTCATTTGGGGAAAACTAAAAGGAATTGAAACAAAATGTGTGTGAAAATGCAAATATTGAAAATAAAAACTCTTCATACTTCGAATTAATTCAAGATAGTGTATACTATGACTAATTATGTTTTGGAAGAAGGGAACTCACGATGAATGAAAAGTATGTAGATGATAGTTTCGCTTTGCATACCGATTTATATCAAATTAATATGGCGGAAAGCTATTGGGCAGACGGTATACATGAACGCAAAGCTGTATTTGAACTCTATTTCAGGCAGTTGCCATTCGGTAATGGCTACGCTATTTTTGCAGGACTGGAACGTATGTTGAATTATTTGAAAGACTTTAAATTCAGTGAAACAGATATCGACTATTTACGTGAAGAACTCCATTATAAAGACGATTTTATTGACTATTTAAAAACTATCCGCTTTACAGGTTCGATGTATTCCATGGTGGAAGGAGAACTTGTATTTGCTAATGAGCCAATTGTACGCATCGAAGCGCCATTGGTTGAAGCGCAGTTAATCGAAACGGCTTTACTGAATATCGTCAACTATCAAACGCTTATCGCAACAAAAGCGAGTCGCATAAAGCAAGTGGTCCACAATGAAATTGCAATGGAATTTGGAACACGCCGTGCACAAGAGATGGATGCTGCAATTTGGGGAGCTCGTGCCGCAGTAATAGGCGGTTTTGAATCTACTTCAAATGTACGTGCAGGTAAATTGTTCAATATTCCTGTATCGGGCACGCATGCGCATGCTTTAGTTCAAGCATATAAAAACGACTATGATGCATTCCATTCGTATGCGAAGCGTCATAAAGACTGTGTGTTCTTAGTCGATACGTACAACACATTAAAGTCAGGTGTACCGACGGCGATAAGAGTTGCAAAAGAACTTGGGGATAAAATTAATTTTGTAGGTATTCGACTGGATAGTGGGGATATTGCCTTCCTGTCAAAAGAAGCGCGCCGTATGCTGGATGAAGCCGGATTCCCTAATGCGAAAGTCATTGTTTCAAACGATCTGGATGAATACACAATACTAAACCTAAAAGCGCAGGGTGCTCGTGTTGATATGTGGGGTATTGGTACAAAGCTTATTACTGCATATGATCAACCGGCATTAGGCGCGGTATATAAAATGGTTTCAATTGAAAACGAACATGGTGAAATGGAAGATACGATAAAAATTTCTGCCAATGCTGAAAAGGTAACAACGCCGGGATTAAAGCGAGTTTACCGTATTATTAATAAGAAAAACGGTAAATCGGAAGGCGATTACATCGCGATGGCGGATGAGAACCCGGCGGCAGAAGAACGTATTAAAATGTTCCATCCGGTTCATACATTCATTTCCAAATTCGTTACAAACTTTGAAGCGAAAGAGCTTCACCAACTCATTATTGATCATGGGAAAATTGTATATGATAACCCATCGTTAACAGATATACGTAAATACGCTCATGCCAATTTAGATTTATTATGGGATGAATATAAGCGTTCCTTAAACCCGGAAGAATATCCAGTAGATTTGAGTCAAAAATGCTGGGACAATAAAATGCGCAACATTCAAGAAGTGCGAGATATGGTAACAGAACTCGAATAACGTTAAGGGGTGTGTACATTGTCATTATTACAACAACAAATTATTGAAGAATTAAAAGTAAAGCCGACAATTAATGTAGAAGAGGAAATCCGTAAATCCATTGATTTTCTAAAGAATTATGCAAAGAAGCATCCGTTTTTAAAAGGATTTGTTCTAGGTATTAGTGGCGGACAGGATTCTACGCTAACAGGGAAGCTTGCACAAATGGCGGTGGATGAGTTAAATGAAGAAGCTGGTGCACACACATATTCATTTTGGGCGGTACGACTTCCGTATGGGCTTCAGAAGGATGAACAAGATTGTCAAGATGCGCTCGACTTTATCCAGCCGACAAAAATTTATACAGTGAATATTAAAGAATCTGTTGATGCGAGTGTCAAAGCTTTATTAGCGGCGGGTGTAACGCTGAGTGATTTTGCGAAAGGGAATGAAAAAGCCCGTGAGCGTATGAAGGTGCAGTATTCAATCGCAGCCATGCATAATGGAGTCGTAATTGGTACGGACCATGCAGCGGAAGCAGTGACAGGATTCTATACAAAATATGGAGATGGTGGCGTAGATTTAGTGCCAATCTTCCGTTTAAATAAACGTCAGGGCCGTCAACTATTAAAATATTTAAATTGTCCGGTTCATCTATATGAAAAAGTCCCAACTGCTGATTTGGAAGAAAACCGTCCAGCATTACCTGATGAAGTGGCATTGGGTATCACATACGAGCAGGTTGATGATTATTTAGAAGGTAAAGAGATTCCAGAACAGGCACGGATTACGCTGGAAGGACATTATTTGCGCTCAATGCATAAACGGCATATGCCGATTACAATTTTTGATGATTTTTGGAAATGATAATTAAAGCTGTGTCATGGGAAAAGTGACACAGCTTTTTTATTTGTAAATATAATAGTTTTTGAACAAGTCGATATATAAAGAAAGGGAGGAAGGGGGAACTACACTATGAGGACTTCGAGAGTTACCGCAACAACAAGCAGCATTTATCGCAACTCGACGCGTGCTATGATATCGGATACGCATTTTGCGGATGCGATCAATAGTGGGATGCATGACCATTTTCGTGACCCACGCGAGCAGCTACCCCAAAAGAAACAAAGGAAGAAACCGCAGCAACGTCCAAAAAAGCTTATACATAACAAGGGGCACTATATTATAAAAGGTATGCAGTACAATGCAAATTCAGCAGAAAATTTAAGGCGTTTACTGCAGTATTCTGAACGAGTAACTACACTCAATAATGCCAATCGTCGGATAACTACCTATAAGACATCTATTTAAATCACCCCAACTTTGAAATAAAAGTGAGGTGATTTTTCATTTATAAAGTAAACTAGTTGTACTAACATTTTCTTTTCGTTATGCTTAAACTATATGTCATACATGGTACATTTCAGCTGGGAGGACTATTCATGAACGAACAAATCGAGAAAATAATCAGAAATATCGAAAAAGTGATGATAGGGAAAAGAGAGATTGCTGAGTTAAGTATTGTTTCATTACTCGCTGGAGGACATGTATTGTTGGAGGACGTGCCAGGTGTAGGGAAAACAATGATGGTACGTGCCCTTTCGAAATCATTAGGTACGAGCTTTAAGCGAATTCAATTTACACCGGATTTATTGCCATCTGATGTAATTGGCGTTTCAATATATAACCCGAAAACTTTGCAATTTGAGTTTCGTCCAGGACCGATTGTAGGAAATATTGTATTAGCGGATGAAATTAACCGTACATCTCCAAAAACACAGGCCGCATTGTTAGAAAGTATGGAAGAGGCTTCAATAACAGTAGATGGTGATACGATTCAACTGCCGAAGCCGTTTTTCGTAATGGCTACACAAAATCCAATTGAATATGAAGGGACATACCCGCTCCCTGAAGCACAATTAGACCGATTTTTGCTCAAAATCAAAATGGGCTATCCAACAAAAGAAGAGGAAATCGAAGTGCTTCGACGTGCCGAGAGAACGGTGCCAATTGATGATATTTCTGCAGTATTAACGATTGAACAATTAATGGAACTGAAGAGGCAAGTAAAAGAAGTGCATGTAGAAAATAATATTAAAGAATATATCGTGTCACTCGCTCAGAATACTCGTCACCATCACAATGTATATTTAGGAGTTAGTCCCCGTGCTTCTATTGCATTAATGCGTGCAGCACAAAGCTATGCGTTTATGAAAGGGAGAGACTATGTGATCCCGGATGATGTCCAATATTTAGTGAAATATGTATTCAGTCACCGAATCATTCTAAAACCAGAAACACGCTATGAAGGAATTACAGAAGAGCAAGTAATTAAAAGTGTGCTTCATTATGTCCATGTTCCTGTGAAAAGGTATGTTCCTGAATGAGTGGATTCAAACAGTTTTTCCGGCATAGCGGTCGTTTGATTACCGTTATTTTATTGCTCGCTATAACGTATTGCTATGCGATGTTTCAAGGGGGCTTTGTCAGCTGGTTTGTCTTTTTTACTATTTTGCCCTTTTTGCTTTATTCAATATTACTGGCTGTTTTTCCGATTCATTTTAAGGAAATATCCCGAACATTATCAAAGGATCGGATTGAGCGAGGAAGTAATGTACAGGTGACAGTAACATTTCGGAATACGAGTTGGTTTCCAATCGTGTTTATGATGGTACAAGAGCTACCGATGGATAATGGGCATTACGAGAGACCAAATGGGAATGTGACAAAATTGTTTTTAGTCGGTTGGAAGCGTGAGTTCGAATGGACATATGAATTAAAGGAGTTAAAGCGTGGTGAACACCATTTTAAAGGGTTGGAGTTTACGTGTACGGACTTTTTTGGATGGACAATTCGTAAAGTAGCGGTCAATCATCCTCAACTTTTTTTAGTTTATCCAAAAGTTTCGGATGTAGATGTATTGCCAATTGGAATGCAATATGAACAAGGTTCCAGTCAGTCGCGCTATTCTTTGGTAAAGGATACAACGATGGCAACCGGAGTTCGTGAATATATACCGGGGGATCGTTTTTCCTGGATACATTGGAAGTCCTTTGCGAAAAATGGTGAGCTTCGGACGAAAGAATTTGAGGATCGCAAGTCACAAAATATGTTTATATTAATCGATCGTGCTGTACAGAAAAATTTTGAGCAAGTAGTCGATTATACCGCATCCTATATTAATAAAATCGTAAAAGGACGCGGGGATGTTTCGTTTTTAAGTGCAGGTAATGATCGATATTTTGCCCCAATAATAAAAACGGACAAACAATTTGAGAAGGTACTGCAACACTTGGTAACTGTACAGCCTGATGCGCAGTTTGGTGTTGAGCGTCTGCTATATGAAGAGCAAAAAATCATGAGCCGCTCAGTCGTAGTTATTGTAACGGGTGAACTTGTGCCAGAACTGCAGGAAATTTTAAACTCAGGCACAAAATACGCTCGAAAAATTATTTGCTTTGTCGTTAGTGACGAAAAAAATTTGGTGCAATTCATTAGTCAGAATAATGAGGTTCATTACGTTGATTCGGATGAGCTGCAGTCAATGTATTCGGAGGTGAAGCACGCATGAGACGTAGTACTTCCGAAAAAATTGAATTCGCTATTTTCTATATTATTATTTTCCTGATTTTAAGAGAGTGGCTTTTGCCGATTATGGAACTGACAAGTACAGGGTATTTCATGCAGTTTTTACTCTTTATGGGGATCTGTTTGTTACTGGGTATTTTTTCATTACCGTTTGCCGTTTCGTGGTTTATTAAGTTAGCTTATATTACATGGTTTAATGTAAGTGTTTATAATGATGGTCAATTAACGACGGTACAGTTTCTATCAAATGAACTAAAAACTAATATGAATACAATTTTAGCGGGTGAGTGGATTTATGTAAGTGATCCATTCCGTACCAGCTTGTTTTTCATTTTAATTTGGATGCTGATTTATTTAATTCAGCATTGGGTAACTGTGCGCTATAGTATCTACTATTTCCTTTTACTTACAGTGTTTTTCATCGGTACTCTTGATGCTTTTACCGACTATGACGGAACTATGGCCATTATAAAAGTAATGATTTTAGGGCTTATTCTTACAGCTCTCCTTTTCATAAAACGATTGATGCAGGCAGCCAATATGCAAAAAGATTGGACGAGCTATTTAGTTTATGCCGCCCCGATTATTATTTTTGTTACAATCGCAGGGATCGTAGCAATCTATTTACCAAAGTCAGAGCCGCAATGGCCAGATCCGGTGCCATATATGAAGGGGGTTGCTGGTATTGGGGGGTCTTCTACACAACCATTTGCCACGGTCGGTTACGGGGATAATGATGAAAGTCTTGGCGGTCCGTTTTTTGGCGATAATACACTTGTTTATCAAATCCAAACACCGATTCGTCAATATTGGCGTGTAGAAACGAAAGATTTTTATACGTCAAAAGGGTGGATTCACTCTGCTGACGAGTCATTGCAACAGACACTGCAAATGGCAGATAAGATACCGCTTTCTATTAGTCCGGGAAAGGAAGACCCGCAATCTGTACAAGTACAGGCGGTAAATGAAGATTACCGATTTTTACTGCAGGCATATGGAATAACTTCCTATGAGCTCTATGATCCGCAAAGTGTGATCAGGTTTAATGGTGGCAATGAAAAAATGATTCCAGTTATAAACAATAACGTGGTTTCTCCTTCATCCTATGAAATGACATTCCAACAACCAGAATATAGCTATACTGCATTAAAGGAATCTTTATCCTCCACGGAAAATGATTCCCGTTATTTGCAGCTGCCGGATGATTTACCGCAGCGTGTTGCAGACTTGGCGTATGAAATTACGGATATGTATGAAAGTGTTTATGATAAGGCGCGTGCAGTAGAAGGTTATTTTGCGCGAAGTGGCTTTCAATATGAAACGACAAACGTGCAAGTACCTAGCGGCAATCAAGATTATGTAGACCAATTTCTATTTGAGACAAAACTCGGCTACTGTGATAATTTCTCAACTTCGATGGTTGTGTTGCTTCGCTCGGTAGGAATCCAGGCGCGTTGGGTGAAGGGCTTCTCGAGTGGAGAGCGAATTCATGAAGAAGACGGCATGTATACGTATCAGGTGACAAATAATGATGCCCATTCTTGGGTAGAAGCTTATATTGATGGAATTGGCTGGATGCCGTTTGAGCCGACAATTGGATTTAGCAACCCGGTGAATATAAACTATGATGTCGATGTGGAAATGCCAGAAGAAGAGCAATTACCAGAAGCGGAAGAACCGGAAGCGCCGCAGCTGGAGCTGGAAGAACAAGATCCGCAACAGGCTACTGGGGATGCAACAAGTTCAATTAACTGGTCTAACTTTAAATGGGTAGTTTATGGATTATTAGCCATACTTTTAGTAGGTTTTATTATTCTGTGGAGAAAGCGCGGTAAGTGGCAACCGAAACTTGCTGTGAAAATGAATCATTCCAAGCTAAATCGCTCGGATACATTTGAAGAAGGCTATTTAGTGTTATTGAAACAATTGGAGCGTATTCATTTAAAACGCGGGCAAGATGAGACGTTACAACAATTTGCGCTACGAGTGGATGAGCAGTTGGATACGACAAAAATGAGGGAACTAACGGCCTTTTATGAGAAGCTGATTTATGCAAAACAAACTGAACAAATAGATATGACGAAGATGAAAGAAATTTGGGAATATTTAATCAATCGCACGAGTGGTTGATTTTAGTTCGGTGAAAGAGTAAAATTTAGAAAAATCAATAGTATAGTGCCTTCATATAAGTCTGGTAATATGGTCCAGATGTTTCTACTAAGTTACCCTAAATAACTTATCTATGATGGTGGGATTCGTTATATCCTTAACAGGGATAGTGTACCCACTTGAAGAAGAGATGAAATATGAACGCGTAGAATTTATTTTCTTACGCGTTTTTTTCTTAAATATAGGCCGCAAAAAATTAGAAGAGGTGGAAATTGTGTCAACTCCTTTATTAAAAGAGCAAGAGAAAATTGTCGTTCTTGATTTCGGTAGTCAGTTTAACCAATTAATTACGCGTCGTATTCGTGAGTTTGGTGTATTTTCAGAATTACATCCGCACACGGTTACAGCAGAAGAAATCAAAGAAATGAATGTAGCGGGTATCATATTCTCAGGTGGTCCAAACTCTGTATATGATGAAACGGCATTCCATGTAGATCCGGCAATTTTTGAATTGGGTTTACCGATTTTAGGTATCTGTTACGGAATGCAGTTAATGGCGCAGACGCAAGGTGGTAAAGTAGAAGGCGCGATAACTCGTGAATACGGGAAAGCAGAAATTAACGTGACTTCAGACAACAAACTGTTTGCAGAATTACCAAAAAATCAAGTTGTATGGATGAGTCACGGAGACCATGTAACAGCGGTTCCTGAAGGTTTTGAAGTAATTGCGACAAGCCCTGCATGTCCAATCGCGGCAATGGCTGATGTTTCCCGCAAGTTTTACGCAGTTCAATTCCACCCGGAAGTACGTCACTCTGTATACGGAAATGATTTACTAAAAAACTTCGTATTCAATGTATGTGAAGCAAAAGGCGACTGGTCAATGGCTAACTTCATTGATATCGAAATTGCAAAAATCCGCGAGCAAGTTGGCGACAAGCAAGTTCTTTGTGCATTATCAGGAGGAGTAGATTCTTCTGTAGTAGCAGTATTAATCCATAAAGCTATTGGTGATCAGTTAACTTGTATGTTCGTTGATCACAACTTGAATCGTAAAGGTGAAGTTGAGCAAGTAATGAAAACTTTCACGGAAGACTTTGATATGAAACTAATCAAAATCGATGCTCGTGAGCGTTTCATGAACAAATTAAGAGGCGTTTCTGACCCAGAGCAAAAACGTAAAATTATCGGTAACGAGTTTATTTACGTATTTGATGAAGAATCATCAAAACTAAAAGATATGGATTTCTTAGCCCAAGGTACGCTTTACACGGACATTATCGAGTCAGGTACAGCAACTGCTCAAACAATTAAATCACACCATAATGTTGGTGGATTACCAGAAGACATGAAGTTTGAATTAATCGAACCTTTAAATACATTATTCAAAGACGAAGTGCGCGCTTTAGGTTTAGAGCTAGGTCTTCCTGAAGCGGTAGTATGGCGTCAACCATTCCCAGGTCCTGGTTTAGGTATCCGTGTACTTGGTGAAGTAACAGAAGAAAAACTGGATATCGTTCGTGAAGCTGACTATATCCTACGCGAAGAAATTAAAAAAGCGGGTCTTGACCGTGATATTTGGCAATACTTCTGCGTATTACCTGACATCCGTTCAGTAGGTGTAATGGGCGATGGCCGTACGTACGATTACGCAATCGGTATCCGCGGTGTAACATCAATCGACGGCATGACATCTGACTGGGCACGTATCCCTTACGATGTATTAGAGAAAATTTCTGTACGTATCGTAAACGAAGTGAAGCACGTAAACCGTGTGCTGTATGACATTACTTCTAAGCCACCAGCGACGATTGAGTGGGAATAATTAAATAACAACGTAAAAAGCTTGGTAGAGCCTTATTTAATAAGGTTTCTTCTGAGCTTTTTTGTTTAGTGATACCAGATATGATACCAAAAGAATGTAATATTGATAGTAATATTGATATAAAACTCAAAAGTGGTAAAATTAAAATAGTATTTATAGGTTAATGAGGGAAAAGATGTATTGTGAGAGGATATTATAAGATGAAACATATATATTGTGATGAGAGTAGACCAGAAATGATTGGAAAGGTTTGTCCTTACGATGATTATTCTATTATCGGGGGTATTTGGATTGATGAAGATAATGTGAGGCGCTTTAAGAGAAATTTGAAAAAAATTAGAGTTAAGCATAATTACTATGCTGAAATGAAGTGGAAAAACGTTTCTCCATCTTCTCTCGAGTTCTACAAAGAAATAGTAACACTGTTTTTTGATAAAGAGTACATTTCTTTTAGATGTATAGTGATTGATGCTGACAAAGTAGATTTAGAATCATTCCATAACAATGATCAAGAGCTAGGTTTCTACAAATTTTATTACCAACTAATCTATCATTGGTTAAGAGGAAATGAAAGATATTCAATTTTTTTAGATTATAAAAAGAATAAAGAATTAGACAGATTGCATAAACTTAAAGAAATTTTAAATATTTCTGCATTGGCAGATGTAGATAATTTGCAAGCGTTAAATTCAAAGGATTCTATTTTCATTCAATTAGCAGATATTTTAATTGGTAGTGTTGGATATAAATTTAATCAATACTCTACAAGTACAGCAAAGTTAGAGATTATAAATTTAATTGAAGAAAGATTAACCCATGAAATAAAGGAAACTATGAAAGGTGAATACAAATTTAATGTATTTAAAATAAGGTTACAGTGATGAGCAATGATACTTTTAAGATTAAGGATAATCCATATGCTACATTAACCCATTTTGAAACTGAAGATGAATATAGAGCATATTATATTACAGAATACTGTAATCAAAAAATTTACACACATGACGGTATCGAAGTAGTCTTTTATGAAGATGTTTTTGAACATGCGTTCTTTAAAAGTGGTAACAGAAGAATCCGAGGAGATAAAACTATCTTCAGTTCTGAAAGAGCGCAAAGGATACATTGGATAAAAAGTGTCTTATTAGACAGTGGTTTAACGAGTTACGTAGGCTATGATAACAAGAAAAAATGTTATGATAATAGTAGAAGAGTAACGATACTTACGCCAGATAATTATGTGGTTGTATTGAGCTTAAGAGCATCAGGTAAAGCAAAATTTATTACTGCTTATCTTTGTGATGATGAAGATGAAACAATTAATAAAATTAAAGGTGGACCAGTGATTTATCAGCCTTGACAAGTTGAAACCTAAAGCATATAATAAAAACAACATATATGTTCGATTTGTCCTTTACTAAAAGTAGCAGGACCTACAAAGGCTTCAATCGCTGAGCCGGAATCAGCGTAAAGAAAAAAGCCAAGGATTACCTTGGCTTTTTTTGATTGTTTTTAAAGTGTTGATTTCCATTAAACTTAGTTTTATTTTTTGACAAGGTGTAATTTATTGAACCAGCCATATTATTCGCAATTTCAAAATTAACATTCGGGTAGAGGTGTGAATAGGTGCTTAATGTTGTTTTAATATCTTCGTGCCCTAGTCTGTCTTTAATAATTAAAGGATTTACATTGTATTCATTAATTAAAAATGAAGCGTGAGAATGGCGAAGTCCTTTAGCTTGAATTGATTTTACACCAGCTAATTTCGCATGACGTTTAATAATGCGAGCAATAGTCGATTTCCAAGTAGGCGAACCATCATAGGAAAGAACCATTTTAATATCATATAGTTGCTGTTGTCGTTTTTGCCATGCATTTAAGATTGAGACTGTGTCAGAATCAATAGCAATTGTGCGAAGTGCTGCTTTTGTTTTAGTTGGTCCTAAACTCCAGTCATTTTTATTCTTTAGACGTAAAGAGTGATTAATTGTAATAGTACCTTTCACCAAATCAACTTCTTCACTCCAACGCAATGCAGTAGCTTCATTTACTCGTAAACCGGTCATGAAATATAACCATATAATTACAAATGAATAATGCTCGTAATAATCATCTAAATTAAAAGTTGAAAGCACTTTTTCAAATTCATCTTTTGTCCAAAATTCTACTGAAACTTTTTCTTTTGGAACAGTACCTACTTGCTTTGCACGGTTATTTTTAATCATACCTAAACTAACAGCTTTTTCGAGAATTTGTGAAAACATACCGTAGACCATGCGTGCGTAATTTTGTGAGTAGTTTTCAGTTAAACTGTTTTTCCATAATTGAATGTCTAAATTAGTAATATTTTCAATTTTGTTTTTGCCAAAATGCCTCATAATCTTTTTTAAAACAGGCATTCTTGCTTCAAAAGTAGTTATCTGAACTTTAACTTTATATTCCGGAATGAATAATTGCTCCATGAAAGTATTAAAGTCCATGCCACTATTAGAGATTTGTCCCATGTCTTGTGCTTCTTTTAATTCTGTTGTTTTAGCCTCGTATGCGTCTTTTTGGGAATTGAAACCTCTACGCATTTTTCGAATACGTTTTCCTGTCACTGCATCAAAGCCTAGAGAAACAGAGTAGTACCATTTCCCAGACTTCGTATCTTTATAGACACCAGTGATTTTTGCCATATCACATCAATCCCTTGTACTTAAAGTTTTATACCTGTAATTTCTTCAACTGCTTCTTTGGGAACTCGCCCTAAGCGTTTGTTGTTATAGAAGTTGTAACCTCGTTGCACCATTAAAGCTTTTGCTTCACGAATAATTCCTTGTGCAGTACATTTTGTATAACCGATTTCTATTAATTCATCTTTACTAATTACGTTCAAAAAAATGCCTCCTAAATATCATCTTCGCCTAATAGTTCATTTACTCTTTGAGTGATTAAAGTCCGGTCTAAATCAGTAAGTTTGGAATGACCTAAATTTAACTCTTCACGTAAATAAGCATCAGCAAATTCTACGCCATATGCTTGTTTATATACTTCATAGATCATTGCTCTAGATTTTGTCGTAGATTTTTCAATCCATTGTTTTTTCTCTTTTAATGTCGTCTTTGCTCTCGTAACTCGCAAAGAAATTTTAGGAACGTCAGAAATGAATTTGTCCCACCATTTCATATTGTTCCAACGTGATTTATTGTGAAAATCCTTATTGCCTTTTGGTTGAGTTTTAAATGCGTAGTGACTGGCTAATATACCTCGAATAATTAAATTTAAAGGTTGTCCTTCAGAAATTAGCTTACAAACTTCTTTTGCTTTCGAATCTCCAAGTTCTAATTCCCAGCGAATCCACTTTTTAATATCTAAAACTTCATCCGTATTGTCTCGGATTTCTTGTTTCTTATCGTATATCCTTAATACTTGTGGGTGATTCCCTATGTATAGTGTGAAGCCAGTAAGGACACCATCTAAAATTCTTCCGCTATTTATTTCTTTAAAGGTTTGAGATTTTGACGATAGTTGCCCTCGTTTCACGTAATCTTGAATTTTGCTAACGTGAGGGGTAGTTTCGTCAAAAATATCTAATGCTAAATCAATTCTAGAAGCATTTGCATTAAATGAAATAATAGTTTTGATGAAAGAATGCCAATGCCAGCCAGTGCTTCGAGACATGTACTCTTCATATTGTCTACAAGCTTTACCTGAAAGGTTTACTAATACATTAGAATGTTTTTCGCTTAAATGGATTTCGATATTAGCGAAACAATAACGAATATCGTAAGAGGGAAAAGGACTGCCTTTTCCCTCCTTATCGAATTCAGTAACTGGAATACCTAAAATGTTTTCTGCTACAAATTTATAATTTGAAACAGGTATAGAAAATCTTAGCCAGTCAATTAAGCAGCTGTTACGCTCCAACTTTATAATTCGTAGCAGAAACCTTTAATTCAGCAAATTGCCAAGTGTCTACCATAGAGCCATTTGCATACGATTTCTTTTGCACCTTCTTAGGACTTACAGAAAGGTTTTCGAAAGAGATTGGGATAAATTCATCCGCTTCAAATTTATCTAAAATAGGTAACGAATCTTGATTTTCAATTGTAATCGTAATAGGTGCTCCAAACTCACTCAGTTGGTTGGCAATAGCTAATTCAACTAATGCACGATCATATACTTTAAAAGAAATTGTTAATTTGCCTGTTTCAACAAGTTCACCAAGACTTGTACGTTCTTTATCAGCTTTTGTAGTAATTTCTTTTGCTAAAGCGACGAAGTTTTGAGGTAATTTAAATTGATTTAAGTCGAATTTCAGAATAGATAAATCTTGTTCTGTACCTTCTGTTAAAGAAATTTTATTTGTTGCAGCTAATTTTAATTTTGCCATTTATAAAGGCTCCTTTTATATATAATTTCCCCGAAATCTCGGGATTTTAAAATGTTGTTACAACTAGTCATACCAAGAGTTTAAAGCATATTCCATGAGTTTATTTCCCCCGTGTTACTAACGGGGGAGAAGCAGCTTTAAAACCTTCCACTCCACTTCGTTTCGTGGTTGCACTCACTAAATTTGAAATAGACCGGCTCCGCCTATCCTTTTGCTAACGCAAGGATTCTATTTCAAATCTATTGAGCACTACGGATGAAAGGATAAATTTTTAACAATTATTACCTTATTTACCGAATTTATAAGCTCCTTGTTCCAAGTATCTTTTTAGTACACTTTTAACATTGATTTTCTGTGTATCTAAAATAGGAGTTTGAAATGCTCGAGGAGTGCTCCAACCCAAACCGTCTAAATAGATATAACCTTTACCGATACCTTTTTCAGCAGCTGGTAATTCGTCGTAAAAATCACCGAAAACCATTCGATAACTATCTTTTGACATCCTACCTAAAGCTACTCGCATACCAGCGTTTTCTCGAATAGTGGTAGATAACACTTCAGCTGAGAAACGCTGAGAAGAAAGTATTGCAAAGATACCAGCTTGACGTCCTTTTAACATGATTTGAATTAAATAACTTTCTATTTCCTTACCAATTTTTTTATCTTCCGCCATTGTCGCAATTACCTCATCGAAGAATATAAAAATAGGTCGAAGTTTGTAAAATGAATAGTTTTCGCCAGTAGTAGAGCTTTCTGTTGAGAAATATTCTTCATATCTAGAATTCATTATTTCTGATAAGTGTCGTAATAAACGACATGTTTGTGAGGGCGTACTTGCTACATGTTCATCACGTTCATTTTCGGGAAAAGCAAAACGTAAACTGAATAAATCTGCACGTTTACCGTCAATAAAATAAATGTCTGCCCCTAATTTAGCTGCTGATAAAATAAGATAGGATAGAAAGCGAGTTTTACCTTGCCCGGTAGGTGCTTGAATAATTACACCTACTTGCTTTGTGGAAAATTCATACCACTTATCTTTATCTAATTGAATAGAATTGTTCATGATTTTAACCCTTCCATGTTTCTGTTGAATCAATGTAGTTATCTTTATCAGAGCATAAAATATAAGTGGTATGATCAGCGAAATCGCTCTGTACAGAAACCACAGTTAAATTTAAAGCTGTCTGAAAGGTTGGAGTTAGTTCATTCATTTTGTGAGTGAATTTACCCCCATTTGGGTAAACTTCGAGATAAAGTTGATTATCTATCCAATAAAATTTTATTTTCATGGATAGAATAATTTTATTGAGTTCTTTACTTTCGTAATAAAAATTATTAACTTCGATAATTTTTCTAAGTGTATACTTCATGCGCTGAACTCTTGAAAATGAAAATGGGCTAACATATAGAGTGAAAAGGGTATTAATTAAAAACAATAAA
This sequence comes from Solibacillus ferritrahens, assembly GCF_037027585.1. NCBI lineage: Bacteria > Bacillati > Bacillota > Bacilli > Caryophanales > Caryophanaceae > Solibacillus > Solibacillus ferritrahens. Next base: position 47,668 of record NZ_JAXCLE010000022.1, read on the forward strand.
TATACAATCAGTTTTAAATAGTCTTGTAATGGAATATTTATTCCAAACTGATGATTAATTGATAATGCGTTTTTAATAAGATAAAAACACAATAAAGGTAATGCTCCAACGAAGAATTTGATAAAAAATGCTTTCAAATCTGGTTGTTTTGTCTTTAACTTTGCCGTATGCTTAAGTTTAAAGTGAGAAATTTTCATAAGGCTTCCTTTCTAAAAATGAATAATATTTAAGTAGCGTTTGCAGACGCTGCTTTTTTATTTATTATCACGACCTTTCTTTAACACGAATTTAACACGATTTTTATAAAAAAATATAATCAACTTTTAGGGATTGAAATCGTATTAAAAACGTATTAATTATTTTTAGTATATAATAATGATTATATATGTCAATATAAAAATAAAAATACATTAAACAAGAATAAAAATAAACTTTATTTAAAGGGTGATATTTTATGAAGCCTAAAAAACAAGATGTTGCACAAAGAATTAAGAAAATCAGAGAAAACTCAGGACTTTCTATTGCTATTATGGCGGAGCGAATAGGTATTTCAAAATCTACTTTAAATTCATATATAAGAGGTTTAGCTTTGCCGCCAGAAAATATAGTAGAAAAAATATCATTATTTACAGATATCCCTAAGGATTGGATATATTATGGAAGTTTAAGTGAATATATTAATAGTTATCTACTTTATAATGGACATGGAAAGCTATTAGAAGACTATCCTGAAATTGTTGATGAAATATCTACTAAGTTTAATAAGGGTGAAAAAGACGGAATATCAGAATTTATATATCCTACTCCTATAGTAATTGAAAGAGTATTTGATGATATTTATGCTCCTATCTTTAATAAGTATGTTTCTGAATTAATAAAAGATTTCACTGAAGATATCGCTAAGTATCCATTTCATAATGAAACGGAGAATATTATTAGAGAAAGATATATAAAGAAGGTCTTTAATTTAATTAGACTAGAGGAACCAGCAATTAAATATGGTGAAGATAATAGAATCTTTCAAATTGCTCTAAAAGAATTTAATTTTAGAGTAGATTTATCTATGCAGGGCAGAGAGGATAATGAATACAAAAGTGACGATGTATTATTGGCATTATTATTACAAAAATTCGAAACCCGTAGAGGTACTATAGAAATATTAAGAGCTATTAGTGAATATTTTAATCTGGGTGGAGCGAGATATTCACCCGATATTATAGAGGTTTTTAGAGAAAATTATCATAAATTAAGAAAAATAAATGAAGTAAAAAATAATACAGATTGATACCAGGTTTGATACCAATTCTAATAGGATTTCATGATTCCTTACATTATTATATGGTTTAAATACCTTGATACTGCTAAGGTTTTAGTTTATAAAAGAAAAAAGTTTATTGAGTGGGAATAAACGCTCTCCAAATTTCGAGGAGCCACTGCACCGCAGAAGTACAATAAATTAATGAACACCGTAATAAGCTTAGTAGAGCCTTACTTGATAAGGTTTCTGCTGAGCTTTTTTACTTAGTTTTAAATTTTTTTACGAATATATGTAAGGTTGGCAGTGCACTATAAGGTTTACTTCAGTAAAATAAGGTATAGTATATTTGTTGGATGGATTCTCTTTAAGGATTAGAAAAGTAGGTGAACAAAGTGGGAAAATATCAATTGGATACAAAAGGCAAGGTAGCTGTGACAAAGTATCATGAAAAAAACAAACCTGCCAAATTTGATAAAAAACAGCAACTTGAAAAAATACGTGCAGAGTATTTGAAGAAGAAACAAGAACAAACAGATAAATAAAACGAATTATAAACATAGGAGGATGGTTTTCCCCTATGTTTTTTATTTTTGAATATGTGGGACTAAAAAATGGTAGTGGTAAATAAACATTTTTATTCTTTCAATTTTATTGCGAATTGTTAAATTTATATTACTCGGGTTTAGTATTTCTGAGAAAAGGTATTGATTAGTATACCTATAATCAAGATAAACGAGCGGTATGAACTAAACTATTAAAAAAATGGAGGAATGAAACATGGAAACAAGTGAAAACAAAAAATTGCATGGTATTTACAATACGGAAATGGAATTACAAGCAGAAATGGATCGCCTTCGTACACAAGGGTATGGCGAAGAGGATATGTATATTGTATCGAATCGTAACCAACAGCTTTCAATGTATCGAGGATCATCTTCATATGGAAATGATGGAAAAGAGGGTTCATGGTGGGATCGCTTCAAAGCATTTATTATGGGAGAAGATTTAGTGCGTGATAAATATTTCACACAAATGGGTTTAACAGAAGACGAAAGAAATCGTTATTATAAAGAATTGCAGGAAGGCAAGTATTTATTGTATGTAGATAAAGACTATGGAGCTTACTTCGATGAAGGTACAGAAAATTACGGGGTAAATAAAACTGAAGAAGAGCGATTAGCCCTTCATGAGGAAGAGTTACTACAACGTGAAAGAAATGATATTCATAATACATCGACAAATTTAGATGAGTCGTTAAATCGAACAAATCGTCAATATTAAGAGCTGTAATTAAATATAAGGAAGTCTATATTGTATAGGCTTCCTTTTTTTATGTTTAGAATTATTTACTCTTCAATAGTATCTTTTGGGCGGGATTTCCACTCAATTCCACTCGATACACAACCTAATGTCACAATTAATAAAAGTACAAATAATGTGTTATGCAACCAATACGGCAATTAAAGCCCTCCTTTAAACTATCTTTAACATCTTTAACGAATATTATTTTAACATACTAAAAAGATAGAATGTACAATTTAGGGCTGGTGAAGTTAACAAAATAATTAAAAGCCTAAGCAGCTTATAGGCATACTCAGGCTAATGTGATTAGTTTTCTTTTTTTTCGATGAAGAACGTTACGATGAAAAATAGGAAGAATGCGATTAATAAAATTGATCCGCCTACAATGAAGAACACCATATTTAATGTTTCATTAGTGTTCAATGGATCTAAGTAGTGTAGCCACATTCCTATACATAACCCAGTGGCACCAATCATCCCTAAAATACTTTGAACCTTTACGTAAAGTAGTTTGCGGATTGGTACAGAATAATAGAAAATTCCCCACGCAAATACCGATAACCATCCTACTAATACAAAGTGAGCGTGAATTGGACGTAAAGTATAATTCATTTCTCCACTCATAATAGAACCGATTAAAACACCTAAAAAGCCAAAAATTGCCGCGAAGCGAATTAAGCGCATCGCCCATATTCGTTGTTGTATCAAAAAAATCCCTCCAAAAAAATTCATTTCAAGTTAACTATAAAAGAGTAATATGACATCTCTATAAACTTTCCTGAGAAAATATTCTATTATTCCAGTAAATCCAACACTTCATATAACCTTTATTTCATTCAAAAAATCCCACCCAAAGTATATGTGTGTAATAGAAAAGTGAATTGAATTACAGTATATACCAGGTCGGTAAAAAGGCGTTTAGTAAATTCCAAGAAAAGACTTGGCTAAATTATGAATGTTTTCACGAACCTTTTATGATAAAAATTAAAAAATGTTCGGATATGGGCTTGTAATTTAAAAAATGAAATGTTATATTACTAGCGTAAATTAAATATGTCGTCGTATAATGTCGGGAATATGGCCCGTAAGTTTCTACCGAATCACCGTAAATGATTCGACTACGATTTAAAATAAGTTTCGATTCTATTTAACTAATAGAAACAATTCTTATTTCCATAAATCGTAGACATGCAGCATAACAGCTTAGCGTGTCTTTTTGTTTTATAGGATCGAAACCCTCGATAGTTGTAAGACGACAACACGGAGGAAAATTACATTATGAAAAAGTATTTCGAGTTTGATAAACTTGGGACAAATTATCGCAAAGAGATATTAGGTGGTTTCACTACATTCTTAGCGATGGCCTATATTTTAATTGTCAATCCATTAACTTTAACATTAGCGGATGTACCTGATCTTCCGGATGCAATGCGTATGGATTATGGTGCAGTATTCGTAGCAACAGCCTTATCGGCAGCTGTTGGATCGTTTGTAATGGGATTCTTGGCAAAGTATCCGTTGGCATTGGCACCGGGACTTGGACTAAACGCATTCTTTGCTTATACAGTTGTTTTAACAAACGGAAGTCCATGGCAGCATGCATTGGCAGCAGTATTCGTTTCAGGTGTGTTCTTCTTGATTTTAACTTTAACAGGTTTACGTGAAAAATTAATTAATGCAATTCCAATGGAATTAAAATTAGCAGTTGGTGCAGGTATTGGTTTATTCATCGCATTTATCGGTTTGAAAAATGCCGGAATTGTTATTGCGAATCCAGCAACATTTGTTGGTATTGGTAACTTAACAGATCCAGAAGTATTGTTGGCTATATTTGGTATAGTTATTACAGTTATTTTCTTAGTTCGTGGTATGAAAGCCGGTGTATTCGTCGGTATGGCTATTACTGCTATAGCTGGTATGATTTTTGGTTTAGTAGAACTACCGTCACAAATTGCAGCAATGCCACCATCTTTAGAGCCTACATTCGGTGCGCTATTCTCTGCTTTTGGTGACGCGGAATTTTATACTTTAGCAATGCTTTCAGTTATCCTAACATTCCTATTCGTTGACTTCTTTGACAATGCTGGAACATTAATGGCTGTAGCCAACCAAGCAGGATTTGTTAAGGACAATAAACTACCTCGTGCAGGTAAAGCTTTAATTTCTGACTCGATTGCAACCATTGCAGGATCTATTTTTGGTACATCGACAGTAACTTCATTTGTTGAATCTTCTTCGGGAGTAGCTGCTGGTGCTCGTTCTGGTTTTGCAGCAATTGTGACAGGTGTATTCTTCCTATTAGCACTATTCTTCTTACCGATTCTAAGTGTTGTAACTTCAGCGGTAACAGCTCCAGCGTTAATTGTTGTAGGGGTATTAATGGTTGCATCACTTGGTAAAATTGAGTGGGAAAAATTCGAAATTGCAGTACCGGCTTTCTTTACTATGTTAATGATGCCTTTAACATTCTCGATTGCAACAGGTGTTGCTGTAGGTTTCGTATTCTACCCATTAACAATGATTGTCGCAGGGCGTGCAAAAGAAGTTCATCCAATTATGTACGTATTCGGATTTATATTCTTGCTTTACTTAGGCACTGTAGCACATTAATGAAATTTATTCTTAGCTACTTAGACAATCCGTTTAAGTAGCTTTTTTTATTTGGCGGTCTCTACCATTAGAATTACAAATTAAGTTACGGATGATTAGAAGGACAATCTATATCGAGGTAGAAGATAAATATATAAGGAGTGAATAGATTATGGAAGTTGAAATTATTGAAGCCAGTACATCTGACTATATAGAAGTAAACCGAATTGTAAGGGAAGGGCATGAGGAACACGTAGAAGGGGATCGGTCTATTTTTCGTAGTGTGGAAACGGTGATGCCTGAAGATTATTACAATGAACTATTAAAGAATGATAATAGTAAAATATTTATTGCGAAATTAGAAGAAGAGACGGTTGGCTTTGCAATAATAAGTTTGGAAGTATCGCCGCCATTCCCTTCATTAGTTTCTCGGAATTATGCCTACATACATGATTTTGGCGTTGATCAAAGAAAGAAACGTCGATCAATCGGTTCGAAGCTCTTTGAAAGGTGTATTCAATGGTCGGAAGAAAAGAATGTAACGACAGTGGAGTTGAATGTGTGGGAATTTAATAAAGATGCATTAGCGTTTTATGAGAAACAAGGCATGAATGCTATTAGTAGAAGAATGCGAATCGATATTAAATAGCTTCTTTTTCTTATAGGAGGAAGGGGTAGAGAGATTACTTTTGGAGCGACAAGTAAAAGTACTTTACTGTATATATAATAGGAAGAAACTCTAAATGGCTTACTGTATAAATATCAGAAAATTTTTTCTTTTAAAAAGGGGTTGCGCAAAGATTAGATACGGGTGTATAGTTAATCACGTTGCTGCGACACACTGAAGCAAGCAACACAATCGAAAAACAAATTCTAATAAAGTTGTTGACAAGTAAAAACAACTCAGTTATAATTTGAAACAGTCGCACAAACGACTAAAACATGAACCTTGAAAACTGAACAAGCAACGTTAATGAAACAAGCTTCTTAAATGAAGCAAACAATAGATTATAACTTTTAATTAAGTTAAATCGCTAGCAAAGCAAATGAGCTTTCAAACTA
>NZ_JAXCLE010000023.1:0-49957 GCF_037027585.1 Solibacillus ferritrahens
AGTGAGCGAATACGTCGTTTCCGCCTTCAACTTCGATAAATCCAAAACCTTTTTCTGCGTTAAACCATTTTACTGTACCTTGTGTCATTTAAATGACCTCCATTATTCGTATTAATAAGATGACAATTTCCTTAAAAAGAAAAAAATTCACATATTACAAAAAGTACCAAACAAAATCCAAATACTTTTTGTAATAGGTGAATTTATTGTTGTCTTGTGTAACTCTTATTAAACCTAGTATATACCATAAAAATGAATTTGTCTAGTGCATAGCCTACTACACTCTTTATTGCGCATTTAATTAAACCTTCCCTATCCGGTCCATTTAGTAAGGAACGTATTACTCTAACATTATGCAGTAGAAATTACATCACCTCTTATTAATACTAACTAAGGATCGAAGGTGATGTAATTTCCTACTTCTTATTTAGTACGTCAATGATTTTTCTTCAATATCCCCTGTCTTCATATCCCTCAATCCATACTTCCCTTTAGCTATTTCATCTTCCCCCAGCACAATAATCTTTGATACATTTTCACGATTAGCCTTTTCCATTGCCTTACGTACCTTTTTGCCACCGAGTTCTACTTCAACCCGATTACCTTCTTTGCGTAAGCTTGATGCAAGTTGTAGTGCCTGCTTTTCTGTACCAATGGGAATAATATAAATATCGATCTCTGTAGGCTTTCCTTCAATTTTACCAGCTAATTCAAGCGCTGTATAAATAACATCAAGGCCGAATGAAATACCAACCGTTGCAAATTCCTCATCTGTGCCAATCAGTCCACCAATCGCATTATCATAGCGACCGCCACTGCCAATACTTGATTTAATTACACCGTCTGCTAAGAAGATTTCATAAATAGTTCCTGTATAAATTTCCAGACCTCGTGCTAAAAACGGATTGAAAATACAGGTTTGAGCAATATTAAGCGCGTTTAAATAATCCATTAATTCATGTACTTCAGCTACACCTTGCTTTATGAAGTTGTTTTCGTCTTGAAATGTTTCAAAATACGAAAGTGTCGGTGCTGCGTCTAAAAAGCTTTCTATATTTTTTAGCGACTTTTGACTTATCCCCAACTCCGTTAATTCCTTCGCTAATGTCATACGGTCGATTTTTTCCATCTTGTCTAAAACTAAAATAACCCGATTCATTTTTTGTTCATCCACTTCAAGCACTTGCAGTAACCCGTACAAAAGCTTGCGGTTATTATATTGAATAAAGATGTTTACGTCTAATTTTTCAAAAGCATTGACTGCCATCATCATCAGTTCAGCTTCCGCAGCTTGTGACTTTACACCGACGATATCGACATCACATTGTGTAAACTCACGGAATCGTCCAGCTTTAATCGGACCATCACGAAACACTTTCCCGATTTCATAACGCTTAAATGGCATCGCAAGCCCTGGATTCATCGCTACCACTTTTGCGAATGGAATGGTTAAATCATAACGAAGTGCCAATTCACGTTCGCCACGATCTGTTAATGTGTACATTTCCTGCAAAATTTCTGCCCCACCTCCATATTTGGATGCCATTAAATCGGTATAATTAATCATCGGAGTTTCTATTGGTTTACAGCCATATAAAATAAAAGTATCCTCCAACGTACGGCGAATTTTACGTCGTACTACCTCTTGCTCTGGTAAAAAATCCTGTGTACCTCGTACATTTTGATAATCCATTTTTTTCATAGTGATTCCTCCTTTATTTTTGGCAATAAAAAAAATCGTCTATATAAAGCTCCTAAAACGGCTTTATGTATACGATTCCACGAAAAATAGTCTTCCTATTCAATATTAATAAATTAATAAAGATAGCAAGACTACTTTGTATGATGATGTGTTGTAGAAAATATGGATGCCTTCAATTTCAGCATAAACATTCCTCCTTCTAAAGTTGTCCATTACTATACAGGAACTTATTTCCATTTGCAATAACTAATATCTTTTGTGGAAATATTACATTTAATAACAATAAGTTAGGGAAGACAAAATTGAAAATAAGATTTTCTAATGAAGTCCGTTCTGCTGCGCTACGGGAAAAGGCGTTGAAGCAAGTGTTTTTGAAGCTGTCGTCCGTTGTAATCCATTCCGAGGCAGGCTTTCCGGGCGGCGGCGTGGCTCCAAAGCTTTTGTAAATTGAATTGCGTAACGAGATAAATAGAGGAATGAATTTCCGTTATTTCTAAAATAACATAAAAAATAGTGAAAATAAGGGAAGAGATTTCCGTTATTGACCTAAAAAGTATGAAGTTTCATGATTTTATTGAAAATAACGGTAAAACGTTCCCTTATTTATCCTAAAATGAGCTACATCATTCAAATAACGGTAAAAGCTCCCCTTATTTTAGGAGGGCAATTGATCAGACCAAATAGGATAAGGGTACGATTTTATGTTTCGTACCCTTTTGTTCACCACATTTCATTTTAAATATTTACACTTGCACTCTTTGACCGCTTCCGCCTATTTGTATAAATTGGTTATAAACAACTCTTGCTAACATCGGATCTGAAACACCATGTATAATGGCGCGACCATCTTCAAAGAAAACGATGCGGTATGTCTCAAACTGACATGATAGTAAATATGGATTTACTATTAGATGTTTCACTTGCTTACTTATGTTTTCTGCAATTTGTTCTAACGAATACTTATAAGATTGGCCAGGTCTTAGCTGAACGGCATCCCTCCCGCAAAGCACCCCTACCTTCATTTGCTGATTTAATTGTAGAAAAGGGTAAATTGGTTGTTCTCCGCAAGTAAGGCAATGTGGATTTTTAAGCTTCGATACATGAATTTTTGCCTGCTCTTCCTTCCATAGATCGACCGATTGAACAATTGGTTCCAATGGAATCCCTGAAAGCCATTTCATTACGGATGTTACTTGGTACGCAGCCGTAACTTGAACAATTGGGCTAATGACACCGACTGTATCACAGGTCATCGTGTCCATTGGTAAATGATGCAGCAAACAATGTAAGCATGGGGTTTCTCCTGGGACGATAGGTAATGTGAGACCATAGCTCCCGACACAGGCACCAAATATATACGGAATCCCTTTCTTATTTGCCGCATCATTAATGATTAAGCTTGTTTCAAAATTATCCGTTGCATCGACAACAATCATATGTCCTTGCATTAACGTTTCTATATTTAGTCCGTGCACATCCTTCACAATACCTTCAACAATAATTTCACTGTTTATTTGCTCCAGCCTTTGTTTAGCAGCGATAGCCTTTGGTAATTTGTGATGGACATCCGTCTCGACGTAGAGCTGCTGGCGTTGCAAATTGCTCCATTCAACATAGTCTCTATCAACAATCGTCAAATGCCCAATTCCTGCTCTCGCCAGCATTTCAGAACTCGCTGAACCAAGTGCCCCTACCCCAATAATTAAGACTTTTGCCTGCTGGATACGCTGTTGCGTGTTTTGCCCTAAAAATAAGGATTGTCTTGCATAACGATTGTTCAAGGCGTCACCATTCCTGCTGTCGGGCTGCTCGGAGTTGCATACTCTTTTTCTTCTATTCTGCCTGCCTCAAAGCCTAATCTGCCAGCATCTATTGCGAGCTTCATTGCCTCAGCCATTCTTACAGGATCCTTTGCTCCAGCTACAGCTGTATTCAGTAATACCGCATCTGCCCCTAACTCCATCGCATAGGCAGCATCTTTAGGAGAGCCAATTCCTGCATCTACAATAATCGGAATAGTTGACTGCTCTATAATAAACTTTAAATTCATTGGATTTATAATACCTTTGCCTGAGCCGATTGGTGAAGCACCTGGCATAATCGCATGAACACCCAAGCTTTCAAGGCGTTTTGCTAGAACGACGTCATCCGATGTATACGGTAAAACGATAAATCCTTCTTCTAACAGCATTTCTGACGCCTTTAAAGTTTCAAGGGGATCCGGCAGTAATGTATGCCAGTCTCCAATGACTTCGACTTTTATCATGTCACACAATCCGGATGCCCTAGCGAGTTTAGCAATACGAACTGCTTCCTCAGCATTTTTTGCCCCTGCTGTATTAGGCAGCAGCGTATATTTCGTCAGATCGAGCTGCTCCAAAAAGTTAGGCTGCTCTTCTGAAAAAATATTCATTCTTCTTACGGCAAACGTTAAAATTTCTGCCTGTGATACTTCTACTGCTTTTTTCTGCACCTCAAACGACGGATATTTCCCTGTCCCTAACAGCAATCTGGATTGAAACGTGCGATCTGCAATTTTTAACATATTTCATCCTCCTCCAACAAAATGAACAATCTCTACCACATCACCTTTTGATAAGCTCGTCATTTCATAGTTTTCTTTCATAACAATTTCCTGATTAACCTCTACGACAACAATGCGATTTTCTAAGCCATAATGTTTCAGTAATTGCTGAACATTTTGAAAAAGCTCGAGTTGCTTTCTCCCATTCACTGTAATAGACATCGCTTACTCATCTCCTGTTCGGTCGATTCATTTGAAAAGCCTCGACCCATTCTTTTTTTACAGCTTTTTTTAATATGAAGCTCGCAATCATCTCACCTGTTGCTGGTGCTAATAAAATCCCGTTTCTATAATGTCCTGTTGCAAATAATATCGCATCATCATGTGGATGAAAGCCTATAAACGGTTTTTGATCGAATGTTTGTGGACGCAATCCTGACCAGGCAGCATTAATCTTCATCTGACCAACTGCAGGAAAGAGTTCCTTCGCTTTTTGAATTAATGTTTCCATGCCATCCAGGCTTACGTGTTCTGACCAATCATTTCCCTTCATAGTAGCGCCAATAACTAGCTCCCCATTATTTCTAGGAACGATATAGTATTTATCATGAAAAATAGTATGTTTTAATAAAGTGCTTCTCCCTTCAACAGCAATACATTCCCCTTTGACCGGTGTTATTTGCTGCTCTATACCTAGCTGCTGAAAAAAGGGATTACTCCAAGCACCCGTAGCAATGACAACTCGTTTTGCTTTGATCATTCCTAGTGTTGTATCTATTTGAAAAGTATCCTGCTGCTTTTGAATCTTTAACACCTTTGTATGCTCAAAAATGGATGCACCGTAAACTTGTGCCCCTTTAAAAAAAGCCTGGCATACACGATACGGCAGTACACTAGTATCCTCTTCAATATAGGCAGCCCCTATTATATGCGGGGAAACATCGGGTTCTAGATTTTTTACTTCATTTGCTTCAAGCCATGTCACAGTAGGCAGTGCGAGTATTGTCCCTAATTCTTTCTTGTCACGTTCAGAAAAGGCCAGCTTTAAAATCCCTCCCTTTTTGCAGCCAATATCAATGCCACTTAGCCCGTATAGTTCATCCTGTATCTTCGAATAGAGCGCCTGACTGTATCTCGCAAAAGTGAAGAAGTCCTTTCCATCGCCCTCATATTCCGAATGTGCACCAAGCATACCCGCCGCTGCACTTGTCGCTTTTAGACCAATTCGACTTTCCTCAAGGACGGCTACCTCGACTTGATCCTTTGCTAAATAATAGGCAATCGCACTTCCAATAATCCCTCCGCCAATTACGACTACGTCATAGCTTGATTGCATCTTTAATGGCCTCCCTATATTGGTGTGCTGCTGCAAATGGATGCGTTGCCGAAAAAATACCGGACATAACCGCTATCCCATCTGCCTTAACATCTAGGAGTGCCTGTACTCGATCCACATGAATCCCACCAATCGCGAAGACGGGAATTTTTAAGTTCTTTTTCATTTCATGTATGGGAGAAAGACCGTTTGGAACCTTTCCTTTTTTACTGTTTGTTTCAAAGCAATGTCCATAAAGAACATAATCAGCCCCTTGCCGCTCTGCCTCCATGGCGCCCACATAATCATGAATCGATCTACCTATTCGAAGTTGTGGATATTGATCTTTAACCTGTTGTCCCGATAAGCCTCTCTCCGGTAAATGAATCGTTTGAATACCGTTGCTCAAGGCAATATCCAAATGACTATTTACGATGATTTTGTCTTTCGGGACAGCTCCCTTATCCAAATATTCCAGTAAAGTCACCACTTCTTTTGCTGTTTTTGTTTTTTCACGTATTTGGATATAATCCACGATTTGCTGAATTTGAATGATTTTTTGTGCTAATACTAAAATTGGCTGACTATCATCTGTTACTGCCATTAACTTCATATAACTACGCCCCTCCAGGATGTTTACAAGTTCGTAACATGCTCATTCCTATACACTTCCTGTTGCCAATCCTGACAAGTCCAGGACATTTCCCAAAACTGCCACTCATAATAGCAACTGCGCTTGAAATGGGCTGTCAATTCACGTTCATCATTTCCTGGCATCTGTGCAAATCGATTCATCATTTCCTTTTGTTTTTCAATTGTTTGTTCCATCTCAGCGGAGGCATATAAATCAATCCACTGCTGATACAACTTAACACCCGGTGTTGCTTTTCGTAATGCGGCTCCGATTTCCTGATATAACCACGGGCAAGGTAGTATCGCAGCGTATGCGTCGGCAATCATCCCTGTATAAAATGCTTGATACATGTGACTGACATAATTGTACGCTGCAGGTGCTGGTTCAAAATTACTGATTTCTTCAGGCGTAACCTGCAACTCATTAAAAGTCGAACGGTGTAGCTCTAACTCTGCTTCCCGGATAAAGTTCGCGGTTTCCAGGAAATAAGCTACATCCTCATCCTCATTAGCTTTTGCCGCCAGCATCGCAAGTAGTTTCATATAATGCTTTAAATAATATGAGTCCTGCAGCATATAAAATTTAAACTTTTCCAGCTCCAATGTTCCATCAGCAATACCTTGTACAAATGGATGCTTCAAACTGGCCTCCCAATAATATTCCGTTTGCTTTCTTACTTCTCCACAAAAATCCATCCTAATTCCTCCTTGGAGGCGTAAGCAAAAAAGGCACCTCTACGAAAAGTAGAGATGCCTAAAAAAGTGCATATGTACGCACTTATTGCTCCCTACGCCAGTATTAACTGTCAGGTTCTAAGGGTCAGGTTTTAACCTTCTCAACACAATTGTGTCCCCCCGCAATTAAAAAATTTGCAAAAGAAAAGCTCTCCAAAAAGATGGAGAGCGCCACGTACGATTATTAGCTTGTACATTTTGCTCCCTACGCCCGTGTTAACGGAACAGGTTCTAAGGGTCAGGTTTTACCTTCTCAACACTTACGTGTCCCCCTGCAAATTCATTTAATTACTACTAGTCTACTGATAATTCTGAATAAATGCAATGGTATTTTAAATTATTTCCTACTACCTACCATTTTCTCGCTTCATTCGCTACGTATAGTGCGACAGTTTTATTTTGCTTCCAAACATTGTTCCAGCGTTTCAGTGGTACCGAAGCTTCACCGGCATATGGTGCTATTTCAACCGTCATCGCAGGTCGGTCTTTAACTTTTGTGAAGTAGTCCTCAGAAGCTGCAATTGGTTCGTTTTTTGTTGTTACAGGCATCATTTTATAGCCTGTAATTGAAGAAACTCCCTTTACTAGCTTTTTCGTACGTTCAAATTGGTTCTTCGCTCGACTCCAATATATAATTTGACCGGATGAATGATAAGATACATAGGCTAAGTGATTGCCGCGATCAATCAGTCTTTTCATTGCAAGTGCTTCAGGCTCTGTATTCGGCGCTTTTCCTTTATATTCTTTATACGAAGGCTTTGTCATTTTAATTAATTGCCAGTTCACATTGAATTGACGGTTTAAATCGACACCATTTATATTTGCTTTCCAACGATTAAAATTGGAGCTCCCATTCATCGCTCTCAACTTGGCCATAGATGTTTTCACTTTTCCACCTTGTGAAAGTGTTACACCATCTGGGTTAACCATTGGTACAAACACAATACTTACCTCACTTAATATCGTTTTCACATCATATTTTTCTATCTTCGTGCCATTCACGTAGGCCTTTAAATATGTATCAATCATTTCCATCAGCACATTCGTCGTCATATGTTCCCGGCCATGAAATGCCGCATCAAATAAAACTTCCTTTTTACCAGTTCCGAGCTTTATTGAATAGATAGAGCGCCCTTCAACAGATTGTCCAATTTCCTGTAATTGCGTAAGTGAAGGATACATCAGGGAAATCATTTTTAACTTAGAGGCTATTTCATCAAATGTTAACATTTTTGAACCGTCAACTAATTGAGCATAGTGAACATCAGTTAAAGTAAGGAAAGCTGTTTTAGAAGAATTTCTTACGATACCTTGCTTCCCTTGTATCCCGGTTAATAAAAGCTTTTCCCCTTTTGCTACTCTTTTTAAAACAGCCCCATTCTTATCCTTTAGTTCCGTATCCTTTTTTGCGATTACTTGTACTGGGTACTTACCAAGGTCAATCTTTTCTGTAGCAGCATTTGTAGTCATTGGATGAAAAATGGCTGTTGCAAAAAATATAAAACTAAAAAGCAATATTTTTCTCATGAAATCCCTCCCGCTTAGGTCTTTAAAACTTAACTTCTTTACCCTTAACTGTACAATAAAAAACAGCCTGTAAGAATATTATTCCTACAGGCCGCCCATATTAATTGTCTTTTACATCTTTACGATTTTTCTTCAGCATTTTCGATAATACTTCATATACAATCGGAACGATGACTAATGTTAATACTGTTGATGATAATAAACCACCAATTACTGTTACGGCTAAGTCCTGAGATATTAGTCCGCCACCAGCACCACCGAATGCCATTGGTAACATCGCACCAATTGTTGCAATCGCGGTCATTAAAATTGGTCGTAAACGGGTTGCCCCAGCTTCCAATATTGCTTCACGCATATTCATACCTTCATGTTCCATACGGATAATACGGTCAACAAGTACGATAGCGTTCGTGACAACAATACCGATTAACATCAGTAATCCCATCATAACCGATACAGAAATTGTTTGGCCTGTCGCGAATAGCCCAATCCATGAACCGATCACAGTAAATGGTAATGAGAATAAAATCGCAAATGGTGCCAAACCTTCACCGAATGTTACAACTAAGATGAAGTATACAATGGCAATTGCTGCAATCATCGCTACCCCTAATTGAGTGAATGTTTCAGTCATATCAGCCGCAACACCACCTACACCAGTCGTAACACCTTTAGGTAATTCTAAATCAGCAATCTTTTCGTCTGCTGCAGATGTAGCCTTCGAAATATCTTTATCTGTAATCGTTGCAGATACTGTCGCAAAGTATTCGCCTTTTTGACGAGATAAAGAATTTAATGTAGTACCTTCTTCAAGTTCAACAATGTCACCAAGTTTCATTGTTTGACCTGTTGCAGTTTGAATTGGTGTTTCCAATAGTTCATCAATGTCAGCAGCTGCAGATCTTGCTTCACGTTGTACAACAACATTAATATCACTACCATCACTCTCAACAGTTGTTAATACTTCTTTTGCTGTATTTGTTTGTAAAGCCATTAAAATTTGTCCAGTAGTTAAACCGTATTGTAATACGTTTTGTTGATCTACTTTGATGACATTTTCTACATAAGGCTCAGAAGCATTTGATTCAACTTCATCTAGTCCGTCGATATCCACTAATACTTCTTCCACTTGAGCTACAGCTTCGTTTAACTTATCTAAGTCTTCACTGTATAACGTATAGCTTACTTCATTCGATGACATACCCATCGCGAAGTTTTGTGTTTTCCATTCACCTGATTGGCCAACGTTGAAGATATAGTCTTCTACTTCTTTTTTCGCTCCAGGGAAATCATCCATATCCGGATCGAAAATCGCATAAATTAAACCACCGCCAGCACCGCCGCCAGTCATCATTGAGGCTGCATCTGTTGAAGGTTCAGTATTCACCGATAATTGTAAAATATCGATATCTTTACGCTTAATTAATTCTTGTTCAACTTCTTCAATGTTAGCTAATGTATCTTCCATTAACTCACCCGTTTTAGGTGTATATGTTAAATACATTACCTTCTCTTCTTGAGAACCCATGAAGCTGAAGCCGATTAATGGCGTTAACGCTAATGAACCTACTAACATTACAATCGCAATAATAGAAGTAATCCATTTGTGATTTAAACATTTTTCTAAGAATCCACGGTAAGTTAATGCTAATTTACCAACTTCTTTATGTTGACTTTCTGATTTTTCACCGTAAATTTTCTTACGGAATAATGTATGAGAAAGTGCTGGTACAATTGTAACCGCAACGATTAATGAAGCGATTAATGCAAATGACATTGTAAGAGCGAATGGTACGAATAATTCTCCAACCATACCACCTACAAATACTAATGGTGCGAATACCGCAATTGTTACTAATGTTGAAGACATAATTGGCTTAAACATTTCAATCGTTGCTTCACGAATTAATGCACGGCCTTGTAATTTTTCTTCTTTTAAGTGCATTCGACGGTATATGTTTTCCACTACTACAATCGAGTCATCAATTACACGACCGATTGCAACGGTAATGGCACCTAACGTCATAATATTTAATGTAATATCCATCCAGTGCAATAGCATTAATGCCATAAATACTGAAACTGGAATCGAAATAATCGAAATGATTGTTGATTTAAAGTCACGTAGGAATAATAGGATAATTAAAATCGCAATTAATCCCCCGAATACTGCCTTTTCAACCATTGTGAAAACAGAGTCTTCAATCGGCTTACCTTGGTCTAAAGAAATATCGATTTGAAGACCGGAAATTAACTCCTGCTCTTCTTCAATTAATTCTTTTACTGCATTTACAACTGTTACTGTATTTGCATCCTGACCTTTAATAACTTGAATGGCAATAGCATCTTTACCATTTGTACGAGAAACTGATTGAACTTTACCAACCTTTTCAATCTCAGCAATATCGCCTAGCTTCACAAACGGTACTGGATTTGTTTCAGATGGTGTAACAGGGATTAACATTTCTTTTAAATCTTCCACTGTTTTGAACTTACCATCAACTGCAACAGCCTGCTCGCCCTCTTCAAATTTATATAAACCTAAAGAAACAGCTAAGTCGCTTGCTTGAATCATTTGCTTAACGGAATCTTCTGTTAGGCCTAATTCATTCATTTTTGCTTCATCATATGTGAAAGCTACTTCTTCCAAATGCTGACCAGTAACCGTAGCTGATGCTACACCGTCAATTTTGTTTAACTTTGGAAGGATAATTTGTTCTACTGTAGATGTTAATTCGACAATATCCTCATCTGAACTACTTACTGATAACGCAATAACTGGCATCATATTCATACTGATTGCCATAATAGAAGGCTCTTGAGCACCTTCAGGAAGTGCAATATCATCTAAAGCAGCTTCTAATTGACGTTTCTTTTCATCCATATCTACGCCATATTCATATTCCACTTGAACTTGTGAAACATTCGAACTCGATGTAGAGTATACAGCCTTAACATCTTCTAAACTTTCAACTGCCTTTTCATAAGGAATTGAAAGGTCATCCATTACTTGCTCTGGTGTTGCACCAGGATAAACACCCATAACGATTAAGAACGGGATCGATATGTCTGGAATCGATTCCATTTTCATACGTGTAGATGAATAAATACCTGAGAACACGATTATGATTGTTAGTAACCATACGGCAAGCTTATTTTTCAATACGAAATTTACTAAGCCTTTCACGGTTCCACCTTACCTTTCTTGACTATATGTAACCACCATTCTATAATAATGACTAGCCGGTCACGTGTCAATTGAAAGGGGCTCAAAATTATTATGACAAGAAAACAATTAATAATGGATTCTGCCCTACAGCTTTTTGCAGAAAAAGGGATAGAAGCTACGTCAGTTCAACAAATCACTGATCACTGCGGCATTTCTAAAGGTGCTTTCTATCTTTCATTTAAATCAAAAGATGAACTTATTTATTCAATAATTGAACATTTTATGAACAATATAATAAGAGAAGTTGACCGAGCAGTCAAAGAAGGCTCCACACCATCAGAAAAGCTCCACATTTATTTTGTTCATACATTTAAAGTTATGTCACAATATACAGGCTTTGCGGAAATATTGATGAAGGAAAAGGTTTCTGCGATTAATGAGACGTTGATTGAACGAATTCAATATTATGTTGATTTGGCCAAGAAAAGTTTGGAGAAGTTATTATTCGAAGTATTTGGAGATCAGATTGAAGGGAAGCAATACGATTTAGTGCTCGTTGTTAACGGGATGGTACAGGCGTATTTACAAAATTTCTTCGAATCGTGCAAACCGTTCGATGTCATAAAACTTGCTGATTCACTCGTAGAGAAAACGACGCTATTAGCTACGAAAAGTGAAATTGTTTTTTTACAGGATTCATCACAGCTTTACAGTCGGATAAAGAACTATTCAATTGAACATATCGTTGAGGAATTGGATTATTTACAGCAACAAACAAATGATCGGCTAGAGCTGGAATCCATCCAATTGCTGAAGGAAGAGCTAATGATGGAAATGCCAAGACCTGCCATCATCGTTGGTCTTATTTCCAATTTAGAAAAAAACGAGAATTTTAATTGGATTACAATATATTTAAAAGATCGTTTCAATTAAAAAGGCTATGACTAAACCCTTCTCAAAACAAAAGCAGTTCAAATTTTACGATGAGTAAAGTTTGAACTGCTTTATTTTTGGTTTCTTCCTCGTAGCCGTTGTTCTCCAAGGACATGCTACATCTATTAATTTTCTTCATTCAAGAAATTTAATATTTCGCGGGTTACGGATTTGGAATCTTCCAGCATACCGAGATGCCCTGTATTTGTTTTCACTTTTTTAACATGAGGGTTTGATGTCACAATTGGTGTAACAGCTTTGTCCTGTTCACCTTCAATGACTAAAATTGGTGTAGATGTTGTATCCATTAAATCCTTTTGATTTGGACGTGATTTCATTGCACCAAGTGCCGTTACGAGTCCTTCCGCATTCGCTTCATAGGCGACTTCTTTTGCAAACAGTACATCTTCTGCATCTGCATTTGGTGCCAAGAAGTTATGGATAATGCCATCTACAAACGGTCCGACTCCATGCAATAATATTTCTTCCTGTTGTTTCGCTCGTTTTTCGATCGCTTCTGGGGTATCAGGTGCATCAGATGAATACAATAAAACAGCCTTTTCAATGTTCGTATATTGCTTTTCGATGGCTGCCAGCGTAATGTACCCGCCCATTGAATGGCCAATCCAATATGACCTTTCAACTTTTTCTAACGTTAAAATATCGATAATATCTTCTGCATACTGGTACACAGTGTATTCCCCTTCAGGAGCCTCACTCTTTCCATGTCCGGGTAAATCAATTGCAATGACATCGAAGCACTTTGTTAATGGTTCGATAATTTTATCAAAAATTGATGTTGAACCTAAGAAGCCGTGGACCAACACGACCACTTCTCCAGATCCTTTTCGCGTATAATTTAACATTAATATCAGTCCTCCCCTTTTTTCTTCTCTTATCTTTTTCCGTATTTACGTAAACATAAACAAAGAGCTGTATTAAAGTTTCAAAGACTTTAAATACAGCTCTCTACTTATTTAAATAAAGGACTTTTTCCGTCTAAATGTAGGTTTCACTTCGGCAAAAAGAATGGCGATAAAAATAAGCACACATCCTACAAGCATACGTCCCGTTAAAATTTCATGTAAAATCAGTACAGAGAACATCGTACCGAACAATGATTCGGTTGATAAAATGATCGCTGATTTTGTAGGATTCGCATATTGCATCCCAATATTTTGGCAAACATACGCAACGCCGGTACAAAAAACGGCTAAATACACAATGATCCCAAGTCCTTCAGAACTATAGCTAGTCGGTACTTCACCTAATATTAAGACAGCGATCACACTTAACACGGCTGCAGTATAAAATTGAACGATCGTTAAAGCCAATGCGTCCTCTGTCTTTACAAATACATTTGTATAAAAAATATCAAATGCAAACCCTACCGCACAAAGTATCGATAAGAAATCCCCAACATTAATAATCAATGAATCCTGCAGCGATAAGAAGCCAATCCCGACAACCGCAATTCCGGCAGCGATAAATTCAAAGCGATCGATGCGTCTTTTGTAGATGACATAGGCGATAATAGGCACGATAATAACATTAATCGCCGTTAAAAATGCATTTTTGGATGGAGTCGTATATTCCAATCCCATAGTCTGTAATGCAAAAGCAGTAAACAAAATAGCTCCCAGCACTGCGCCCTTCCACAAGACGGCTTTCGTTATTAACCGAATTTTTTTATAGAAAATCATACTTAATAAAATAGAAGCCAACAAAAAACGTCCCGCCATTAATTGAAATACGGTCCAATGCTCCAAACCTTTCGCCATTCCAACAAATCCGCTTCCCCACATAACTGCGGTAATAAGCATTAACAGTTCGCCTTTATATTTTTGCATAATTATTCCTTCTCTCTCTTTAAACACAATTAGATATACAATAATCAATATTGCATAAAAAAGAAAGTGAAAATTCCAAAATATAAGGAAATATTGAATAAATTTCATATTTATTGCTTGACTAGAGCATTGATAATTGGTTTTTTATTAACAAAAAGGAGAAATGATAATGTATTAAAAGTATTTTGTTCGAAGAGATACTTTAATATCTTCACTATTTAGTGTCGGATAATATGTAAAGTAATGAATGTTTTTTATATGATTTATACAATAAAAAATGGGTATTATCTATATAGATAGCTATTTATGTGAATTTCATGTAAAATAAGCCTTTATAATACTTTAGGGACGTGAACAAATTGATTAAAATTGAAATGCCAAAACCTGATTTAGTAATTCGTCAGCGTGAGCAAGTTTTAAAACAAGGAGAAGTGGAAATTACACCTTATTTCGGCTTTATTGATTTCCACAAAATTACGCGTGATAAAGGCGGAATTTTCTTCTTCTATAATGAGAAAAATGAACTTTTATTCGTTGGGAAAGCACGTAAAATTCGTCAACGCATTAAAAAGCACTTTGAAGACAATGTATCACCAATGAAAAACCATCGTGAAGAAATCAATAAAATTGAAGTATATGAAATTGAGGATCCAATGGAACGTGAAATTTACGAAACATACGCGATTAACCAATTCCAAGCTAAATACAATATCGATAAAGTATTCTTCGAACGTCTATAATCTCAAAAAAGCCTTGCCATTTATTTTAAATGGCAAGGTTTTTTATCGCGGTATTTTATAATCAAGCATTTCATTGATTTTCGATAGATCGTCCATAATACCTTTTTTCTGATTGGCAATGCCTTCATACCATTTGTTTAAAATGTCCTGCATACCTTGCTCAATCTCTTTTCCATCAGACACTAATTGAACCATCACATCGATAACCTTTGTTCGCTCTTCATAAAATTTAACTCGAGCCGGGAAATCTTTTCCGATGTTTTGCTTGAAAATATAGCCTAGTTTAATAATCCCATTATTCATCAATTGTTCCGAATAAAGTGTAGAACCAACAACCGCTAGACGTTCATTAAAATCCGGATTTTCCTTTATATAATTTTGCATCATTAAGCTCACTTCATCTGCAAAGGACTTCAATTTATTTCGTTGACCATCCAATAGACTTTTCGCTTCTTCAAAGACGTTTAGCATAGCCTCTGTATGATCAAGCATATTTTTCACTTTATTTAAAGGCTCTTCACTCGCACCATTTAAACGGACTTGAATGGTACGGTACACATACTGGCGCTGCAAGTAGGCCGATAGCAAAATAATCCCATTATAATTTATGCTTGCTTCGTAATGTTGTTCTGTAATCATAGTTTTATTTATCCCCCAACCCTTAACAATATACTCATAACAATACCATAGATTTTACGAGTTGAAAGTAAAAAATTCAAACTATTATAACTTTATTTAGCGATAATATGGGATTCTGATAGATTTTTTAAGTTTCACCCTTATACAATTACGATGAAAATTGCTCGATTAATGCATGAAATTCCCGCCAGTTTAATAGTCGTGTACATTCAATCCCTTGATTATATGACTGATTTTTAACGATGACTTTCGTTTTTGTCCCTGTTAGCGTATTTAAAACGGCCGGCTTATCATCAACATAGACATCAAGCTGTAATTTTTTTATAATATCAATTTTCTCATGATCTTTCATACCACAAAAAAAGCGCTCATTTACAACAGGAAATCCTTGTGCCTTTACCCACTCACGCGTTTGTTCACAATAGCCTTTCGGACGTGATGTAATATAGTAAATTTCATGCCCTTCTTCTGCTAAGGCTTGTAAAACCTCTTTCGCCCCTTCATAGCTTGGGCAATCTGTAAAATAGATATCTTCCATCGAATCATTCCACATTTTACTGCCTTCTTCATTCGTCATTCCAAATGCTTCATGAATTTCAACTGTCAGAATCTTATCGAACAGGTCCTCACCAATCGATTTGTTTAACTTCTTATTATATAAATGAAACGCATGTCGACGTAAATCAATTAGTGTATCATCAATATCAAAACCAAATTTCATTTTTCTCACCTAACTTAAAATAACAAAAGCATCTTGAAACTTTTGTTCTTTTTCGATTTGTAATGCTTGAATTTCTGCAATTTGTTTCTGGCGTTCGATAGCACAGCTATAATCAAATGGATTCTTTTGAAGAACCCATTGCGCTAATATATGAGCATCCATTAGTGAACTGTTTAAACCGAATGCTCCGGTTGGGGTCATTGTATGGACTGCATCCCCAATCAATATCACACCGTTTTTTTCCCATTGTTCTGTTGTTGTACTAAAAACATCAAGCAGTACAAAGTCACGCCAAGACTGTATATGCTCGTTGACTGAATCGGCTAATTGCGGAAATGCTTCTATTAATTTTTCAATAAATGGATGGAATAGCTGTGTTCGTAAAGACGGATAGCTTCCCTTTTCTATATTCCATCCGATTTGTACAAAACCGTTTGTTTGGGTAAAAAGCGATATTTGCATGCCATCTACGAGCGCCATCTTAATTGACGGAGTCCAGTTTTCCGGTGCCGGTATTCTTGCCCATAGTAAATCATAGCCATGATTATGAATCGTCACGTCCAAATTTGCCAATTTACGAATTGTTGAATGGCGTCCATCTGCCCCAATAATAAGCTGTGCATCTATTTGTATGACTTGATCGTCTTGAAGCGCCTTTACAGCTGTATAATGACCGTGTTCATCCTGTATAAGCTCTTTAACCGTCGTATTTAATAGATATTCAAAACTAGTATATTTTTGAGCTTGTTCGACAATCGCCTGTAAAAGGTGCGCTTGCGG
The DNA here is from genome assembly GCF_037027585.1 of Solibacillus ferritrahens. NCBI lineage: Bacteria > Bacillati > Bacillota > Bacilli > Caryophanales > Caryophanaceae > Solibacillus > Solibacillus ferritrahens. The sequence goes on from NZ_JAXCLE010000023.1 coordinate 17,269, forward strand.
TACATGAATGCCTAAATGTCCAATCGCTGGATCAGGGTAAACTGTATTGAATTTTTGCCCATCCATCCAATATTCCAATGTTTCCATTCGAAGTAACCCGAGCTCTTCAATCCGTTCGAATAATCCATACTGCTTTAAAACTTGCTCTCCTTCTTCATTTAAGTGCTCTCCCCTAAATGCTTTCGCAAAGCCATTTGTACGTTCCAGTAAAAGGACTGAAATATTATGCTCTGCTAAAATGCTTGCAAGTAACGTCCCACCTGGACCACCGCCCACAATGCATACATCCACTTTTCTATTCATCGGACTTCACCTTTTTAGGATAAGCGATAATGCGTAAATCTTCCCCAATTCGTGTCACTTCATCAAACTCAACGAGTGAAGCAAAATCAATTGTTTCAACATCGTCTCCGGTAAATGGTGTTATCGAATGTTTGCCGCCTAAGACTTTCGGGGCGATATAGACAATAAATTGATCGATGAAATTATTCCGTAAAAATGAAGCATTTACAGTACCGCCACCTTCAACCAATAAATGCGTAATTCCCTTTTTATATAATGCTTTTAAAGTTTCCTCCAAATTAAGACCCGTTGAATTTGCCGTTACTTGTATAATTTCAACACCTTGCTTTTCATATTGCTTAATGTCATTTTCGTTTGCATCGTGTGACGTCACGATAATAGTACGTGCTTCGGTCGTATTGACTATATGACCATTCAAAGGTGTTCTCAATGTACGATCCAACACAACACGGATTGGATTGCGACCTTGGCGATCTGCAAGACGGGTTGTCAGTTTCGGGTTATCATTGATCACGGTTTGGACGCCTACGAGTATCCCATCCACTTCATGTCGCAGTTCATGAACATCAGCACGTGCTTCTTCGTTCGTAATCCACTGGGAATGTCCATTATATGTAGCGATTTTGCCGTCCAAAGTCATTGCAAATTTTGCCACAACAAACGGCCGCTCTGTCAGCATATTATGGATAAAGCGTTCATTTAATTTTTGAGCTTCCTGCTGTAAAATGCCTACTTCTACCTCAATCCCTGCTTCCCGTAAAAGTTTAATTCCGCGTCCTGCTACTTCAGGGTTCGGATCTTCTGTGGCAACAACAACACGGGCAACTCCACTTTCTTTTACTAGATTTGCACAAGGTGGTGTTTTACCATAGTGGGAACATGGTTCTAACGTCACATAAATAGTAGCTCCTTTTGCATGGTCGCCTGCCATTTTCACTGCATGAACTTCAGCGTGTGGCTCTCCTGCTTTTCGATGAAGCCCTGTACCTACAATGACACCATCTTTCACAATGACAGCTCCGACTAGTGGATTCGGATTCGTATTCCCTTTTGCACTTGCCGCTAATTGGAGTGCCAGTTGCATATAGTCCTGATCTGTTTTCATATAATTCATTCCCCTTAAACTGTTAGCTTTTCAACTAAACCCATGTGTCCAGACTTTTGTACTTTCGTTTGCAAATACTGTTCATTTGTTTCGGTTAGGCCACCCCATAAAGGTATATGACCAGCCACTAGAAGCCCGCTTTTTTGCAAGGCGTCCAGCTTTTTCGGGTTATTTGTAATAAGTGTCACTGGTTTTGCACGGAGTACTTGTAATACACGGATGGCATCGTCATATGAACGAGTGTCATCTTCAAAGCCTAGTGCATGATTTGCCTCTACTGTATCAAATGCTTCCTCTTGTAATAAATACGCGAGTGATTTTGAAAACAAACCAATGCCGCGCCCTTCATGATCTGCCAAATATAATATTGCTCCACAGCCATGATCGACTATCATTTTCATAGATTCATGCAATTGGTAGCCGCAATCACAGCGTTGTGACCCGAAAATATCACCTGTATGACAAATGCTGTGCATGCGAATTAAAGCATTCTCATGATGTGTAAAATCGCCATATACTAATACCGATGATTGCTGCCCGAAAGCTAAATTCATCGATGGTATTGACTGTACTACCTGCTCTTTCGTTAAATCCTTCCCGACAGTAGTCCACGAATACCATTGGAAAGTCGCTTCAAAATCACCTTGTTTTATTGGTAGCTTTACCGGTCCAACAAGTGCAATATTTTGCAAATCGTCTCGACGGATAAGCTGAATTTTATCTTTTAAAATTGCCATTATATTTTCCATATATTATCACCTTGTTTCCTTTAAGTTACTTTACGTAACCTAGTTTATAATAATAAGTTAATAACGTCAAATAAACCGAAGCAATCTATCATATGATTGCTTCGGCTTTTTTGAAAGGGCTCTTAAAAATGATAATCCTCTATTTTCTTTACTTTATTTGCAATTAAACTTACAACTACAAATGTAAATAAAGATGCAAAAATAGGAATTGTCACCGAATGCATGCCGTATATATTTTCTGCAAAGCTATAAATAACAATATACAGCACTATACCAACAATCATCGAACTAATTGCTCCATATTTATTCGCCTTTTTCCAATAGAGTCCAAACACAACGCTCCATAGGAATGCTGATTCCAATCCGCCAAACGCAAATAAGTTCAGCATAATTAATAGTTCAGGCGGTTTTACGGCAAAAATAACGACTGTAATTCCAATAATTGTCGTTACCCAGAAGCTGCGATTTTTAATTTGTGTATCACTAGCTTTTGGATTGATATAATTTAAATAAATATCTTTCACAACAGTAGAGCTTACTAATATCAACAATGCATTAACCGTCGACATAATGGCCGCCATTGGAGCAGCAAGAACAATTCCTGCTAAAAGAGGTGGTAGTACTTCAAGCGTTAATAAAGGCATCACCTTATCGCCAACTTCAATCCCTGGCATTACAGGACGCGCAAATACACCGATTAAATGCATTCCGAACATAATTGTTCCAATTCCTATAGTACCAATTAAAATTGCACGATGTAAGCTTTTTGAATCTTTATAGCTCATTGCACGCACCGCAATTTGAGGTAAACCGATTACACCTAACCCGATTAAAATCCAGAACGTTGAAACATATAAAGGAGTTAAGTTTCCTGTTGCTCCAAATGGTGAAACTAAATTCGGATTTTCCGCAACCAGGCCTTGCATTATATTTTCTACACCGCCACCGGCAATTACAGTAGCAATCAATAAAATAACTGTGCCGATAATCATAATCGACCCTTGCAAGGCATCTGTTAATGCCACGGCACGGAAACCTCCTATGATTACATATGCTAAAACAGCCACTGCAAAAATCAATAATGCGTTCGTATAGGAAAGCCCAGTCAACGATTCAATTAACCGCGCCCCACCTACCCATTGTGCTGTCATCGAAGCAAACAGGAAAATAATGATACTTATCGCCGATAAAATAACAATCGTATGACTGTTATAGCGTTTCTTTAAAAAGTCGATTAATGTAATTGCCTCAATACGACGTGATACAATTGCAAATTTCTTTCCAAGAACCATCAGTACAAAATAGCCGGCAGGAAGCTGCGCCATTGCGAGCAATACCCAACCTAGACCCGTGTTATAAGCAACACCTGGCCCCCCGATAAAGCTTGATGCACTTCCGTATGTAGCCATCATAGTCATTGCAAGCAGGAAGCCACCCATTTCACGGCCGCCTAAAAAATATTCCTGCATAAAAGAAGTCGAAGTCCGAACTTGTTTATTTGACCAAATTCCTATTCCGAATATTACGATCAAAAATATGAAAAGTGGTACTATTACTTGCCAGTGAATCATTGATGCTTGTCCTCCTCTTCAAGTGAAATATCTTTGAAGAAAAGCTTCATCGCAAGCCAAATACAAATAATCATAAAAACTGTTCCAGCAATACAGCTATAGAAAAACCAGGCCGGGAACCCTAAAACATATTTATATTGAAGCGGATCGCCTGAACCGAGTCCATAAGCAAAACCATACCAAATCGAAAAGTTTATTATGACAAGAACAACTCCGATTAATGCTTCTTTATGTGCGATTTTAAAACGCTTATCCTGCACAGTAAACATCCTTTCTTTAAAAATCAATTTTACATTGGCAACTTGCTGAGATGCCCTACTTCAATCCTTCTACAAAAGAAGTTGAATAATCTTCTCTATCATACGTGGCAAAGCGTTAGAAGAAAAGACTTTCTATATAGAAATGTACAAATCTCACGAAATTCGCAAACAATATTATTAATTTCATCAAAAAAACGACTTCTAATTATAAATAGACGTCGTTTTTTCTTCCAATTAAAGTAATTCTTTTCGCAAGTCTGCTGGAGATTTAGGTGATAGTAAGCCAAACGGAATATCGAATACCGTTTTAGCTCCTTTATCTCCTTTAGCATGCAGTTTATAGGCTGCACGTGCATAGGCAACTAAAACACTCGATGTAAACATAGGATTTGATTCTAGATTTAATGAAAACTCTAAAATTTGTTTATCCCCTTCACCTGACTGACCAGAACGAATTACGAAACCTCCATGTGGCATACCTTGATGATTTTCATCAAATTCAATTTCTGTAATGAAATTTACAGACGTATCATAATCTGCAAAATAATTCGGCATTTCTTTAATTTCTGTTTCAATGACGTTTGCATCTGCGCCTTCTTCCATTACAACATAGCATTCACGAGCATGCTTTTCTCTCGTTGTCAGCTCTGGATTTTCACCATTACGGACACGATTCACCGCTTCTTTAATAGGTAAAGTATATTGGACTGCTTTTTTCACACCCTTAATGCGACGGACAGCATCCGAGTGACCTTGACTTAAGCCGTCACCCCAAAATGTATATGTATGACCTGCCGGCAGCACTGCTTCTCCCAACAAACGATTTAAAGAAAATAAACCCGGATCCCATCCAACTGAAATAATCGATACAGTATTATTCTTTTGCGCAACTGCATCTGCCGCCTCATAAAACGACGGAATATTGGCATGTGTGTCATAGCTATCAATTGTGTTAAACCATTGTGCAAAATGAGGTACTTGCTCCGGTAAATCTGTAGCAGAACCTCCACATAAAATCATGACATCAATTTGTTCTTTATATTTCGGTGCATCTTTCACTAAATAGACCGGTACATTCGCTGACTTTATGGCAACTGTACTAGGGTCTCGACGCGTGAAAACAGCTACCAATTCCATGTCATCATTCTGACTAATCGCTGCTTCTACCCCTCTCCCTAAATTTCCGTAACCTACAATACCAATACGAATTTTACTCATCATTACTTCCCCCTAGCTTTTACCCTATAATTTACATAGTTATGTGAATTCAGAATTTTCCACTGAATATTCTATCCATCATACATTTTCAATATTGTGAATACAATATTTTTCGATTATTCAACAAGTAAATGTCATCTTTTAAGTAATGCACGTTCTATTTCTTGAGAGAGTTTTCATTTTCTATTTAGTTCTTATTTTGGTATACTACTAAAGTAAATAAAAAAGATTATATGGGGGAAAGACATGAAAAAATTATCAGCAATAATGTTAGCGTTTGCACTAGTGTTTTCAAGTGTAGGTTCGACAATTCTATTCGCTAGCGATGCACAGACAGTTGAAGCAAAGTCTTATAAATCAGGGAAAAAAGGTTTCAGCAATAACAACAATAACAACACAAATATTCAAAAAAATAATAATGATGCTACAAACCCAACAACTGCCAAACAAAATAACGGCACAACTGCAAAAAAAGATACAAATACAGCATCTTCTAATAAAGGCGGTCTTATGAAAGGTCTTATGCTTGGTGGTTTAGCTGGACTATTATTCGGTAGTTTATTTGCCGGTATGGGAATGTTAGGCAACATTTTAGGCTTACTTATAAACGTTGCAGCAATTGCAGCAATCGTATTCTTCCTAGTTAAAATTTATCAGATCATTAAACGCAAAAAAGATAATGAGGTAACAGATACTTGGAAAAGCTAACATTACTTGAACAAGATTTAATTAATGCCGTATGTTTATTCCATGCAAAATTCAAAAATGTAACACCTGATGAAGTTGAAGTCGAGCTTATGTACGATGATGTAGCAGGCTATTCAGCAGAAGCATTCTATAATGGTCAGTTGGATGTATACAACTCAGTCAATTTCATTATGGCACTTCGTCTATACATCGACGAGCAACTAGGCCGCGACTCAATGTCAGCACGTATTTCACTCGACATTGATGATGAAGAAGGCATGGTTGCACGTGTTGAATTTTAAGAGATAGGGACAGATTGAGATATTTCTAATAAATAAGGAAAAATCTAAATTAAAGTTGATACTCTATGAATTGATTGGAGTGGAGGGGCGACTCCTACGGGAATAGCGTGACGTCTGAGACTACAGGCTCAGGCCACGCCCGTGGAAAGCGTCCCCGTAACGGAAATCAATTTAGGGATAAGCAGAAAATATCCATTTCCTCTTTGGGAAATGGATATTTTTCTTTTTATTAAATAAATAGAATGGCGCTTACCTGACTATTAAACAGTCGGTTGAGCTTCCACTTCCGGTGTGTACTTTGTCGTAAGCGTTTTGTAGCTTACGATAAATGCGATGAACGCCAGCACCGATGCACCTACTAAATAGATGGCAAGTATGGCGGCATTAGAAGATAATAATGAAACATCGCCTAATGAAATAACCGATTTAAAGCCTGATATCGAATACGTAAATGGTAAGAACGAACTTACTGCCTGTAAGTTTTCCGGCAACATCGGAATTGGTAAATTCGAACCTGTAATCGATAATTGCGCTACTACTAACACAAGTGCGACAAAGCGTCCGATATGACCTGCAACCGATACTAGGAAGAAGATAATTGACATGAATACAATACTTACAAAAATAGCGAATAGAATGAATAACAATACATTATCTACCGATAACTGTAATACTAGTAGCGTAAATACAGTAACGAGCACCGCCTGTATTGTTGCAAACATTGCTAATTGCATCCATTTACTAACGAACCAGCTTACCGCTGATTTTGGCAGTACTGCTGGCTTCTTGAAATCAACAAATAGTGATAATACAAGCATACCTACGAATAATGCTAACGATAAAATATACGGTGCTGTTGAATCACGGTAATATTCATATGGATTCACCTTCTCACCAGCTAGTACTACTGGTGAAGAGAACATCGCAATATTTTCATCGGTAATTCGTAATGACGCCACTTGATCACGTCCACCTTCTAAACCAGTAGCTAAATCAGATGAACCTGCTTGAAGACGATTAACTCCATCATTGATTGAAGTAACGCCCTCTGTCATCGTTTGCCAGCCTACAGCTACCGTTTCATTTCCAGTACTTATTTGTGTTAGGCCGTTTTTCAGGTTAGAAACACCTGCGCCCAACTGATTCCAAGAGCTTGTTAACGTTTGGTTACCATTGGCTACTTGTGAAGCACCACTAGCTAATTGAGTGGCACCTGATACTACCGCTTTTTGTCCGTTTACTAACTGACCCACTCCTGCTACTGTCTGGCCTTGACCTGTTACGAGTGCATCAATGCCGCCTACAATTGTTTTTTGGCCAACGATTGCACTTTCCAATCCTGTCGTTAAGCTTGGCATCGATTGTGCGATTTGTTGGGCACCATTATTTAAAGCGCTTGCACTCTGAACAGCAACCGGATAAATTGTCGCTAATTCTGTTAAGCCTTCACTTAAAGCCAATAAATTAGCACGATATGTTTCCAGGCCTGGTGCTTGTGCCAACCCTTGCAGAAGTTGTGCGCCTTGACCTAATTGCTCAATATCCGCTTGTTTTGATTGAAGAACTGTAGCCAATTGAGCTAAGCCATTAGCTAACCCCGGATTAGCTGCAGTTCCATCACCTATAGCAATTCCTGCATATAACTGATTCGCACCAGTTGATAGTTGTTGTAAACCATTTAATAAATTTTCCGAACCCGGCTGTAATTGTTGCAGACCATTATAAACCTGATTCGTTGCCCCTTGGATTGAAGTTAAGCCAGCCAAAACTTGTTCAGAACCGTTCTTTAGTTGACCTGCCCCGTTTGCTACTTCTTTCGCTCCACTAGCTAAACGGTTAATATTACTTGTCCCGCCATTAATAGCAGATAAAATTTGACCTGCACCATCATCGGCAGTTTTTGCACCAACAGCTAGTTGATTAATATCGGCTGATTTATCAGTTAATGATGATAGCAATGTGTTCGTGCCTTCAGCTAGCTGTTCTGTACCAGTTAGAATTTGCTTCGACCCATCTGCACCACTTGCAAATCCAGTCTCAATATCTGTAAATCTAGCAAATACTGTTCTGGCATAAGTTGCAGTAATCTTGTCCCCTAGTTGTTCACGAAGCTTTTCCACCGCACTATTCGTCACTTGGGCACCCATGAAATTTAAGCCTTCATTTTGGATGTATCGAAGCTCTGGTACTTGCGGATTTGCATCAAGTACTGTAGTTACCTTTTGTGAAAAGTCCTCAGGTACTTCCACTACTAAATAAAATTCCTGCTTTTCGAGCCCATCCATTGCCTCTTTTTCTGTAACGAAATGCCACCCCAATGATTTACTTTCCTTCAATGTTTCCATTAAATCATTGCCGACATTGATCGGTTGACCACTTGATACACCGCCTGCATCTTTATTGACGAATGCGACCGGCAAATTATCCAAATTGTCATATGGCCCCCATGTAGCAGAAAGCAATACAGCTACATAAACAATTGGAATTAACATAACGCCAATCAATGTAAAAAGTAATCCTTTGCGATTTTTGAGCGAACTTAGCTCTTTTCCGAACAACTGAAATGACCCCATAAAATCCCCCCTTTTTGAACTATTACTAATATACGAATGAATTAAGACTCATTACGTATATACATAAATATATTCTAAGTTTTTACATATTTCTACTATAAAATGTAAATATTTTCTCTATGGTACGTGAATTTTGTTCATATTGATATTCAAAAAATAGGACAAAGTAATTGTTATATAACAATCTATCATAGTATATTCGTCCATTTTTCAGAATATTCTATCTGCAATCATTATTTAACGATAAAATAATGATTCATTTTACATAATAATATTGCTAAAAAAAAAAATAAAAAAACCACTAAAATAGTCGCCTAAATTAGTGGTTTTTAAAATGTTTATTATTTTTCTTGTGTTGCAGCTGTGTCTACGATGCGACCTTCTGTTGTAAACTTAATTTCTTTCATTGATAACAGTTGTTCTTTTAAGTTTTCCCAATCAGATAAGCCTAAGTCTGTTACACGGCCGGCTTCGTATGCCTTTTTAAACATATTAAATCCGTCGCCACCTTTAGCTGTAAAGGCATTTGTTGCAACTGTATATGTTTCGTTATCCGCTACATCTACATACGCTTTTGTTGCTTCGTCATAGTATTTCAATGAAACGACACGAGATCCTACTTCCTTAGAAGAATCGTATTCTAGCTTAGCACCAGAAATGTGCAGGAAACCACCACTTTCTTTAGGAGCATCTTTTACAGAATGTTCAAATGCCTCTTTTAATTCTGCACCTGTAACGTCCATTAATGCTAGCGTATTACCAAATGGCAACACAGTAATTACTTGACCTGTCGTAATATTGCCTGCTGGGATAGCAGCACGAATTCCACCGCCATTTTGCATTGCCAATACTACTTTTTTATCAGTAAACTGTTTCGCTTTAGTAAGCATACCGTCTGTAATAATGTTTCCTAAAACTGTTTCACTGTTACGTACTCCTACTGTAACAGTTTCTGAAGTACGTGGACTTACTAACTCTTCCGTTAATGTAACCCCAATTTCAGTTGCAGAAATAGCATCCACTTTTTCTTTAAATGGTGCTAACATTTTTAAGCCTTCCGCATCATCCGCAAGTTTGCCTACCTCAATTAATTGTCCATCATGCTTAACGATGACACCCTTTTCATCAAAATCAACATTTAATGTACCTAGGAAACCTGCATACTCTTTAGCCTGTACGATTAATGTAGCATCCTTTTTCTCGCCAACAGTATTTGTATCAACAATAAATGGTTCTTTTAATTCTGTATGTGTGTGACCACCTACGATAATATCAATTCCTGGCACAGATTTTGCTAGAATTTGGTCATTATCATATGCTGCATTGTCATCGAAACCAATATGTGTAAGCGCGATAATTTTATTTACACCTTTGTCTTCAAACGCTTTTACCGCTTTTGTCGCTTCTTCGATGTAATCTTCGAATACGATACTACCTGGAGATGAAATATCCTTTGTTTCAGCAGTTGTTAAGCCGAAAATACCAACTTTTTCGCCATTCACTTCTTTAATCATACCGCTGTATATTTTGCCGTTTTCTGGCTCACTTGATACTAAATCTGAGAACATACCAGTAAATAATGCATCTTTTGAAAAATCAACATTTGCAGTTAAAACCGGGAATTGTGCCGCTTTAATAAAGTCAACTAGCGCTTTATGTCCTTCAGGTGAAGAGCCTAAATCAAATTCATGATTCCCTAATGTAATGGCATCAAACTTCAATGCATTAATGAAAGGTAGATCAGCTTGTCCTTCAAATTCATTGGAGTATAATGTCCCACTAAAAATATCCCCTGCATGTAAAAGCAATGCATCTGGATTTTTAGCACGTTGCTCATTGACTGCTGTCATTAGTTTAGGGAACTCTTCAACACGTCCATGTGTATCGTTAACATGCATAATTGATAATTTATAATTATTTGTTTCTGGTTCTGGAGTTGGCTCTGGCTGTGGTTCTGGAGCCGGTGTAGCACCTGCTAACATCGTTGCTAATACGCTTGAAAGTTCTCCACGCGTAAGCTGTTTTGTTGGATTGAACACTACTTTTGCTTCAGTTAATAATGCTGTTACATCAACTGGATAAACGGCAGAAACATTTGTTAGAATTTTTGCGAATTGACTATGTGTAATTTTATCTGCTGTACGGAATGTACCGTCTTCATAGCCATTTACAAAGCCTGTTGCGACTAATGCTGCGATTTGGCTGTAGTATTGATTCGAAGTTTCGATATCTTTGAAGTTTGGATTTTTTACGTTTGTAGTATCTAGTTTCAATGCACCTGTAATCATCTTAGCTGCTTGTCCACGCGTAACAGTTGTATCTGGCTTGAATGTACCATCTCCAAAGCCTTTTACGACGCCGGCAGCTGTTAATGCATTAATGCCCTCAGCATATGGATGATTCGCACTTACATCTGTAAAAATTGCTTCTTCTGCTAAAATACCTGTTGCGCCTACAGCTACTGCGGTAAATGCCGCTAAAGCTGTTGCTGAATACATTCTCTTCTTCATTAAAAAACCCCCAATAATTTTTTACCTACCTTTTGATAGTAGCTGAATATTATAAAAATTTCTACATTTTCCGGAAAATTAACGTAGAATTAACAAAATATTGAGTTTTTTTGTAAGAAAATTTTTTAGCTTTCCATTATTGTCACTTAATTACTCGAGCTTAATAGTCAAGGCAACCGAGATATTCGCCACTTAACATCCTTTTTTCGTCACCTTTATTTTTTTCGTCACTTCAAAGCACTTATTCGCCAGTACAACTCCGGTATTCGCCACTTAAAATAATATATTCGCCAATTTTGAGTGTTGGGCGATTTATTCGCCATTAGTTTTGAGATATTAGACATTTCATTCCACTTAATCGCCACTTCGCACAGCTTAATCGTCAATACAACCAAGATATTCGTCACTTAACATCTTTTTTTCGCCACTTTTATTTTTATTCGACACTTCAGAGTACTTATTCGACAGTACAGCTCCAGTATTCGGCACTTAAAGACTGTTAGTATAATTTTATATATACACTCCCAAAAGCTGGTCGATCGAGACTTTTCTTCATAAAAAAAGTAGCACAAACCAGGTTAATGGTTTGTGCTACTTTTGTTAATCTGTTTATTTATTGAACAGTATTATTGTTGTGCAGCTTTAGCACGTAATACCATTTGTAGGATACCACCGTGACGGTAGTAGTCTACTTCTACTTCTGAGTCGAAACGAGCTAACGCTTTGAACTCAGTTACTTTACCTTCTGGAGAAGTTGCAGTAACAGTTAGGATATCGCGTGGTTTAACATCATCAGTTAAGTTAACGTCGATGATTTCGTCACCTTTTAATCCTAATGAATCAGCAGAATCGCCATCCATAAATTGTAGTGGTAATACGCCCATCATTACTAGGTTAGAACGGTGAATACGCTCATAAGATTGTGCGATTACAGTTTTAACGCCTAATAAGAATGTACCTTTAGCAGCCCAGTCACGAGATGAACCCATACCGTAGTCGTTACCAGCTAATACTACTAAGCCAGTACCTTGCTCTTGGTACTTCATGCAAGCATCGTAAATGTACTCAACTTCGCCTGTTGGCCAGTAAGTAGTGAAACCACCTTCTGTACCTGGAGCGATTTGGTTACGGATACGGATGTTCGCGAATGTACCGCGCATCATAACTTCGTGGTTACCACGACGAGATCCGTAAGAGTTGAAGTCACGGATTGCAACACCGTTTTCGATTAAATACTTACCAGCTGGTGTATCTTTACCAATCGCACCTGCAGGAGAGATATGGTCAGTAGTGATAGAGTCACCGAACTTAGCCATTACACGCATTCCAGCTAATGTTTGGATAGCATCTGGCTCTTTAGAAAGACCAGTGAAGAATGGTGGGTTTTGGATGTAAGTTGATTTTTCATCGAAAGTATATAAGTTTTCAGTTGAAGTTTCGATTGCATTCCAAGCTTCGTTAGCAGTGAATACTGTTTCGTATTCTTTTTGGAATAATTCACGAGTAACAACTCTATTTAATACTTCATTAACTTCTTCAGTTGATGGCCAGATGTCAGCGAAGAATACATCTTTACCGTCTGGAGTTTGTGCGATAGCGTCTTTTTGTAAGTCGATATCTACAGTACCAGCTAAAGCGTAAGCAACAACTAATGGTGGTGAAGCTAAGAAGTTAGCTTTTACTAATGGGTGTACACGGCCTTCAAAGTTACGGTTACCTGATAATACAGAAGTTACGAATAAATCGTTTGATTTGATTGCTTCTTCTAATTCAGGTAATAACGGACCTGAGTTACCGATACATGTTGTACAACCGTAACCTACAGTGTTGAAACCGATTTGGTCGAAGTAGTCTTGTAAACCTGACTCTTCTAGGTAACCAGTTACTACTTTAGAACCTGGTGCTAAAGAAGTTTTAACCCACTTAGCAGGTTTGATTCCTAACTCAACCGCTTTTTTAGCAACTAAACCAGCAGCTAATAATACGTATGGGTTAGAAGTGTTTGTACAAGAAGTGATGGCAGCGATTGCTACAGCACCTGCTGGAATTTCTAAATCGCCTTCTGCAAATTTAGCAGTTGATGTTTTAGAGAATTCTTCTTCTGTTAAACCGAAACCTTGAGTACCTTGTGGAGCTACTACTGATTCACGGTAAACACGTTTCATTTCAGTTAAAGGAATTAAATCTTGTGGACGTTTAGGACCAGAAAGGTTTGCTTCGATGTCCCCAAGGTTAATTTCTATTACGTCTGTGTATACTGGCTCAATAGAAGCATCAAAGAACATGTCGTTAGCTTTTAAGTAAGCTTCAACAACAGCAATATGCTCTTCGTCACGGCCAGTTAAACGCATGTATTTTAATGATTCTTCGTCAACTGCGAAGAAACCACAAGTAGCACCATATTCTGGAGCCATGTTAGAGATTGTTGCACGGTCAGCAAGTGGTAAAGCAGGTACGCCAGGTCCGAAGAACTCAACGAATTTGTTTACTACGCCACGAGCACGTAATACTTGTGTTACTTTTAATGCTAAGTCAGTAGCAGTTGTACCGTTTGGTAATTCGCCAACTAATTTAACACCGATAACATCAGGAATTGGGAAGTAAGATGGTTGACCTAACATACCAGCTTCAGCTTCGATACCACCAACACCCCAACCTAGAACACCGATACCGTTGATCATAGTTGTGTGAGAGTCAGTACCTACTACTGAGTCAGGGAATGCTACTAAACCTTCTTCTGTTTCGTTAACGTGTACGATTGGAGCTAAATACTCTAAGTTAACTTGGTGTACGATACCTGTTGCAGGTGGTACAGCACGGAAGTTATCATAAGCAGTTTGAGCCCATTTTAAGAAGTTATAACGTTCAGCGTTACGTTCGAACTCTAAATCCATGTTCGCTTGTAAAGCTGCAGCGTTACCGTATTTGTCTACTTGTACTGAGTGGTCAATTACAAGGTCAACTGGGATAGCTGGGTTGATTTTAGCTGGGTCTCCACCCATTTCTTTCATTGCAGAACGTAATGAAGCTAAGTCAACTACTACTGGTACACCAGTGAAATCTTGTAATACAACGCGTGAAGGCTTGAATGGTACTTCAGCTTCTTTGTTGTGAGAACCGAATTTTGCTAATTCGTTTACATGCTCTTCTTTAATTACATAGTTGTCATATTGACGTAATACTGATTCTAATAATACTTTAATTGAGTAAGGTAGGCGTGAAATTTTTGCGATACCAGCTTCTTCAAGAGCAGCTAAACGGTAGTAGTTGTAAGTCTTACCGTTCACTTCAAATGAAGCACGACTGTTGTGTAAGTTTGCCATTTTTTGTGTTCCCCCTAGTTTTTATAATCGAAAAGGTTATAAAGCTCTTTTCTCCACACTCAATAATAGCGCATTTTTATACATAAGTAAATTGCATTATTATTATCTTTTACAATAAGTTTTAATTATGACCTATCGGAAATACATATTTATTCTACAATATTATTTAGAAATCCTATGTCGTTAGAAAGTTAGCCTCACACTATACTTACCAACAATTTCCTTACCAAAATTAAATCCTATTTATATGGAAGGTTTTGATTGCTTCATAACACTTTTTTCACAAAATTCATTATAGCAGTAAAACAAAAGTTAACCTAACTTTATCCACCGCTGTATGAATATTGATACGATACTCCGTAACTTTTCATGTCGATTTGCAAATTTCAAATAGAAGTAAAGTGTTTTGCTTAAATTTAATTGATTAGTTCTTGCTTTATACCAAAGTGCACTGTACCCCTGCGAGTAAGCAGCTGCTTCCAGCTGGTCAAAAAGCTGTTCAAACCATTCAATGAATAAATCTTCCTCAATACCCTTTACTATCAAAGCGTTAATGACATTGCAAAAACGTTCGTCTTCATCATCAATGAATACATAGTCTTTCCATAGATTTGCACGGATCGCCTGCAATATTTGGAAAGTAAAGCGAATTGAATACTCGGGGTGTTCGATAATTGCACATAAGAGCTCACACGCATTTGCAACACTATGCGCCCAACCGGACTGTAAATTAACATAGCTGCGTAGATCCTGTTCCTTCATTAATAAATCAATCGCATTTTGTGTGATCTGTTCGAGTTGTTCCTTATTTAAATAAGAAAGTTGTCGATCAGCATTTACAATTGCCGCCAAATACAGGGCAGAATATGACCGTTGGAAAACAGCGCCTGTCCCACTTTCACCAATATTGGAAAGTAGACCTTTATCCGCAAAAAGATGATCGACAAATTGATTAATCATCTTTTCGCTTAGCGCATTTTCCGATAAAAGTTGGATAAACAAACGATAATTTAACTTGTCTCGAATGGCAGCATCTTCTTTGCCAACTCCGTCCAGTAAATTTTCCACAATGGTAGGATTCAACTGAATATAATGTTTTCGTTCATCTACCGACATTTCAAATAATTCATCATAATCTTCCACTAACAAAAAAACGCCCCCTAAATCATATACCCATTATTATCTATACCATTGTAAGAGACGGTAAGCTTTTTGACTAGGAGAACATACGCAAATTTGGAAAGGGATGATTTCATAACACCAATTCGCACCTATAGAACGAACGCATCACCAGCTTCAAATAGTTCATTTACTTCAATGACACGATCTGAAAATTTTTGGACGACATTTAAATCAATTGCATTATATAAATTTGTTAAAACAACAGCTGTACATTCGAATTGTTTTTTCTTTTTTAATTGATTAAATTCTTCGACAAATCTTGTTGGCAGAAAACTCGAACCATCCGTAACAAACAATAGATCCGCTTTATTGAACTCACTTTTCAATAAAATATTTAACGATTCACGAAGTGGTAACTCGTAATTCGTACCGCCACCTAGGAAGCTATTGCTGAATTGGATTAAATCGTCGGTAGTCGCTTGACCTTTTCTAAAAAATACGACTTCTCCTAAATTGGTTGCAAATGGAACAATGGCAAAGTCTCTTTTTTGCTTTTTGGCGATTGTTAATAGTGCAATACAAAATGCTTTGCTTTGCTCTTTTATCGATGTCATGGAACTGCTTTCATCAATACAGACAATAATGGGTCCCTTCCCTTTACGTGCTTTCCCTTTCGTACCAAATACGAAGGTCTGCTGTTCACTTAGTCGTTTTAAAAAATCCAGCTTACTTGGCCTCATCATATAATTGGCTAATTCGAGCGGTAGTATTCGCGACACTTCATGTCCAATTGAAATATTTCGAAATTCCATATTTTGCTGATTTTTCATCTTTTGTTTTTTCATGGCGATTTTTTTAAAACGACCAACTAAGTCGGCAATTCGTTGCAGTTCCTTTCGCTGCCCAATAAGTGATGCTAGCTTAAATTGTTCCGACAAAGGTATGTTTTCAATTTTTTTGCCGTCCATTGTACCGACTGTTCGAACCGCTTTTTTTGTATTGCGGATTTTCTTTTTATTTTCCTGAAGCATCATACTAATCGAAGTTTTTCCAAGCTGTTGAATATGCGCTTTCATTTGTGCAGTATTGCCGGTAATATCCTGGACGCTCTGTTGGGAATTTTTTGCATACGTTTTATTATTTAAAAGCTCTAAATTTTGAAGTAGCTGTTCCGCAATACTGATTGATGTAAGGACGCTTAATAAATCGTCTCCTTGTGTCAAAGTGTGCCATTTTGCATATTCGTCATTTTTCAGTAAATGTTGGATAAATTCATATTGTGTATCACCGACATGATTTATATTCCCTTTTAAGATAGGCTCTTTATGATAAAAGGCATACCAGCAATCCCCAATTAAATTCGTAAAGCCAGCTATCTTCTTTTCTCCTGCTATACAGCAGTCATTTAACCTTGCAGCCATTTTTAAAAGCTCATTAAACCGTACTTTATAGCTCCCACCTATTTCGAAAACCGAACGATTATACAAAACAAGTACGTTACTCAAACACCGTTCACCACCTTAAAGCTTTGATTAAAAGCCGATAACATCCGACGTAATTCGGAGTAATTGTTTATGCATTTCCGTTTTTAAACTTTGTAATTCCGGACGGTTAGGCATTTGGCGATTCATATTTTGAACTTCCATAAATAATGTTTTCCCCTGTAATAATAATTGGCTAAGTTCTGTTTTTGCTAATGGTGTCCTATGAAGTAATGTAGTCTGTGCAGTCATCATAATCATTTCGAATTCAGTTGTCGTACGTTGAATAAATGCATCGACTGTATCGAAAGCAACTTCATGAATAATTTCTTTAGCAGTGTTTTTTTGATCAATTGTTTCCCATAAAACATTCGCCATAATCGCTAAATCTTCTCTAACAACTTCGGTTCTTTCAGCTAAGTAAGCTTTAGCCTTTAAAATGGACAGCGACTGTTTAAACCGGCGATCAGAAGGTCTAATCCCCTCATCCTGCAATGCTTGACGAATTTTAGCAATTATTTTTAAGATTCCATCCGAAACAACAATTTGGGCTGCTCTTCCCTGATGTTCATACAGCTCTTCCAGCGACATTTTTGAAACGGTCTTATCAGTTTGATCCTTTAGCATGGAGATGAATGAATCCTCATCACGAATATAATCCACCTCATAGCGAAGTAAGAAGCGGTCAAATAACGCTTCCAGTCCTTCCCCTTCTTCTATATATTCATTGGAGGAGCCTACCATCGTTAAAAGAGGAGAAGGAACGGGCACCCCGTTGTTATAATAAACCCGCTCATTAATCAGTGTTAGCAATGAATTTAATATAGCTGAATTCGCTTTGAAAATTTCATCGATAAAAGCAAAATGCGCTTCCGGAAGCATATTTGTAACATTCCGCCTATAAATTCCCTGTTCCAAATCTTTCAATGACAGCACACCAAATAACTCTTCGGGTGTACTGAAAGGTGTGAGCAAATGCTGAAAGTAGCGACTTTCATCGACAATGGAGCCAAGCATGGACGATAAGACACTCTTACCTGTACCCGCTGGACCTATAAATAACACATGTTGTTTAGATAATAGCGCAATTAATAACGCTTCGATTTCTTCCTCTCTATCATAAAAACACTCATTTAATTGTTGTTGTATTATTTGTAATCTTTTTACCATATTACACTCCCTTTTCTTCTACTAAGAAATCTGCAATGTATGGATTTTATGTATTACTCTACATAATAAATTTCACTTCCTAACTGATTTTTAAACCTATTTTCTTGAATTTGACATGTCTTTCATTTAATTGGAGGAATAATTCAGTTCGTTTCATACTACTTTAAATAGTAGCAACTGAAACAATTTTTTAATGTAAATTTAAAACTAAATGATTATTTTCGTTATTTTACGTGAACATATTACATATAGCATGTTTTGCAGGAGGAATCGTATGGTGATAGTAAAAGTGTCTACTTCATTTTTTTCAAAGGTTAAAACAATCAGCCGAGCAGTTCAAAAGGCAACGAATGACGATATAATCGTCGTTAATGCCGGCAAATATAAAGAGACGTTAACTTTTCTCGACAGTAAAACGATTACTGCTAAAAGTGCAGGAACCGTTGTCATTGAAGGTGCGATACTCATTGCTAAAGAGGCTGTCGTTACTTTTGAAAACATGACCATTCAACCTACGTCTCAAATTTTTGTGGAAGGTCAATTGATTTTAAAAAACTGTGTCGTTCAAGGGGGGCTAACAAATGTCCTAATCGCAATGAATGGTGGCACCGCGCAATGTGAAAAAACTCATTTCAGAGATGCCACAGATATTGGCATAACACTTATTTCAGACAGTAAAGCAAATTTTGAATACTGCCATTTTGAACGAAACAAAAAAGTGCATCTACTCGTAGAAAACTCCACTGTCCATCTGGAAAATTGTGAGCTATCTAAAGGAAATCAAGCCATTTGGGCTAAATCGAAATCCAATGCCTTTTTAAATAATGTAAAAGTCCATCACCATACAGGTACGCAAATTGTCGTACAGGACCATTCGCTACTGGATTTGAAAGAATGTGAGATAAAGCAAGGCGAAGGTAATGGTATATATGCATCGGAACATTCGAAAATTCATCTCGCTCAAACTATCGTTCATCATCATACCCTTCCTCAACTATGGATTCAAAAAAGCACATTGAACGTAAGCGAGAGTCAAATACAGCATGGAAGTGAATCGGGTATTATGCTGCGAGAATATGCGGAAGCAACGATTTCCGATACTTTAGTATCTTTTCATAAAATAGCAAATGTACAGCTCACTTTCGAATCTTTGCTGAATATGACAAATAGCGAAATATTCAATTGCCAGGGTGTAGGAATTCAATTAAAGGAAAAATCGATTGCAAACTTTATCGATACAGTTTTCGCGCACAATGTACTACCACAACTATTCATCACAGAAAATTCAATATGTACATTAAAAAGTGTAACGATTGAGGATGGTAAGCAAATTGGTGTCTTTACGGAGAAAGGGGCATCGTGCTCCATTGTATCCAGTACAATTACAGGCCATAAAAATGCTGCACTTACAGTAATCGACGCAGAACTTTTTTTATTGAATACAACAATTCATCACAATAATGGGAATGGATTATTTGCGGTTAATAATGCTAAGACGACAGTAGATAACTGCCAATTCAATCATAATGACTTGGCGCATATTGCAGGAAAAAACAATAGTTCGATTCATATTAGTCATAGTGAATTGATCGGAGGAAAAAGTATTTTTGTTATTGACCATTGCCAACTGGACATTATCGATTCCATTATTAAGGATGGAACAGGCGCTCAAATAGAAATGATTGATCATATAAATGCTAATATTCAAAATTCCAAAATCATTGACGGGCAAACGAACGGCATAATAGCGATGAAAGATACATCGGTGCATATTATGGAAAGTCAAATTTCCTCGCATAAAATGCCACAGATAATCGTCAATGATAGTTCAATCATTTTTAAAAACAGTGAACTCTTGGAAGGCGAACGGAATGGCTTTATTATCAAAAATCATGCCGAGGCACTTATTCAGGATTCATTCATTTCCAATCACGGCTATCCGCAAATATGGATTGATTCGGAATCTACCGTGGAACTTAAAGCAACACAGTTAACAGAAGGTCGCGAATCGGATATTTATGTGCAGAACAACTCTGTTTTGCATGCGACTAACTGCATCATTCAAAATGCAAAGTTCAATTTTAATATTCAGGCAGTCAATTTTTCTAAAATTTATCTCGCTGAAACAATGGTAGACAATTCGTTTGGCTCGAAATTTTACAGCGAGAACAACAGTCAGATTACTTACAACATGGATGAAATAAGCTAAATAGCATGCTACCTGTATGTTAAAAAACGTCAGGTAGTTTTTTTGTTGATTCGTTTCCAGGTGCTCTCTCCTTCATAATAAATCCAAGTTAAATAAGGTTTTAGGTTGCATCTCAACCAATTTATGAGAAAATAAATTGTTGGAAAGGAAGTATCGAACTAAAATGACTACATTAGAAAAACAAAATATTACGACAAGCTACGACCCATGGGAAGCCTATATGGATATAGAAAAACATGGTAAGTTGACTTTATCAAATATTGAATTTACTACAACTACATTATGCAATATGCGCTGTGCACACTGCGCTGTTGGCTATACATTACAGACAAAAGATCCCGATGCTTTACCAATCGACTTAATTTTAAAGCGGTTAGATGAAATTCCTCATCTTCAAACAATCTCGATTACAGGCGGAGAACCAATGATGTCACGCAAATCTGTGCGTGAATATGTTTTACCGCTTTTAAAATATGCGCATAGTCGCGGTGTCCGTACACAAATGAACTCCAATTTAACAATTGATGGTGAACGCTACCTCGAAATCGCACCATATCTGGACGTAATGCATATCTCCCATAACTGGGGTACGATTGAGGAATTCGTTGAAACGGGCTTTGCCATGATGGAACGAAAACCGACATTTGATCAACGCGCTGCTTTATTTCAACGGATGATTGACAATTCTAAAATGCTTGCTGAAAATGGTGTAATGGTATCGGCTGAAACAATGTTGAACAAAAAAACATTGCCTTATTTAGACCATATCCATAAGCAAATTGTAGAGGAAATGAAATGTGCGCGTCATGAAATTCACCCGATGTATCCATCAGATTTCGCCAGTGCCTTAACATCGTTATCACTTGAGGAAACGCGTGAAGCGATTCATCATTTATTGGATAATCGTGATGAAAATACTTGGATGCTTTTTGGTACTCTTCCCTTTTATCCGTGCAGTAAAACCGAGGAAGACCAAAAATTACTAGAACGATTACGCAACGCTCCGAATGTAACGATGCGTAATGACCCGGATGGCCGTTCACGTTTAAATATTAATATTTTCACGGGTGACGTTATCGTGACAGACTTTGGCGATACACCGGCTTTAGGTAACATTAGCACTGATTCTTTACCAGCAATCTTTGATAAATGGCTCGAAACGGATTTAGCAAAAAGCCTAAACTGTCACTGCCCTGCCGTAAAATGCCTCGGCCCCAATGTGCTCGTTAAAAACATGTATTATCAGGACGAACAATTTATTAGTGGTTCAGTAAAATAACCGAGTTAATAACTGAAATCAATTTGGGAATAAATGCAGAAAAATATCCATTTCCTTTTTTGGAAATGGATATTTTCGTTGTGTCCAAATGCTTATTAACTCAGTTGAACTTTTAAAAGCTATTGCACCATCTTGGTCGCATGATATTATAGTAGAAGATTATTTAAAGGAGCTATACCAAATATGGACAATTTACGCGAGCAATGGTTTGGAAATATACGTGCGGATGTACTGGCAGGTTTAGTTGTTGCATTGGCACTCATTCCGGAAGCAATTGCTTTTTCTATTTTAGCAGGAGTAGATCCGATGGTCGGACTGTATGCCTCCTTTGTTATCGCTGTAACAATCAGCTTTGTTGGCGGACGCCCAGCGATGATCTCTGCAGCAACAGGTGCGATGGCCCTTGTCATCGTGTCACTTGTAAAGGACCACGGATTACAGTATTTATTAGCCGCCACTATCCTAACTGGAATTATTCAAATTATTTTTGGCGCTTTAAAAATTGCTAGACTAATGAAGTTTATTCCGAATGCGGTCATGATTGGCTTTGTAAACTCACTAGCCATTTTAGTTTTTATCGCTCAAACACCTCACTTTATTGGTGGAAGCCTCATGACATGGTTATTTTTACTCGGGACGATTGCACTGATATACTTAATTCCACTTTTTATAAAAGGAATCCCGGCGCCTCTCATAGCAGTCGTCATCTTAACAGTAGTAGCAATTTATTCTGGGTTTAATCTGAACACAGTTGGAGATATGGGGACTATTACACAATCATTGCCTTCATTTTTCATTCCCGATATTCCTTTTACATTTGAAACATTGATGATTATTTTACCTTATTCTTTAGCTTTAGCTGTTGTTGGCTTGGTGGAATCTTTATTAACGGCTTCTATTCTCGATGATATGACTACTTCTGAAAGCGACAAAAATAAAGAAGCCCGTGGTCAGGGCATTGCCAATGTTATCAATGGATTTTTTGGAGGTATGGCCGGCTGTGCCATGATTGGGCAATCGGTTATTAATGTAAAGTCCGGCGCAAGAGGTCGTCTGTCTACATTTGTGGCTGGGGTATTTTTAATGTTTTTAATATTAGTTTTAGGTGATTATGTCGTGCAGATTCCAATGCCTGTACTCGCTGGTGTAATGGTCGTTGTGTGTATTACACAATTTGACTGGCAGTCATTTAAATATGCAGTGAAAGCACCAAAGAAAGACGTTTTTGTTATGCTCCTTACAATAGGCGTCGTACTGTATACACACAATTTAGCACTCGGTGTTGTGGCTGGTATTGTTGTAAGTGCCCTATTCTTTGTAAATGAAATTTCGCGTGTCTCGGTTTCACAGCAAGGTACGACTTATTTCGTTAAAGGTCAGTTATTCTTTGCGTCAACGGAAAGCTTTATGGACTATTTCAAATCGATCTCAATGGAGCAACCTTCCATCCAAATTGATTTTACACAATGTAAAGTATGGGATGATTCAGCAATTGGGGCTTTAATGAAGGTAAAGGACCAATTTAAAGCGAATAATATAACAGTAACGTTCTTAAATATTGATGAATCAAGCAAGCAGCTTATGAAAAAATTAACAGGTTCTACATTAACCGATTAGGAGTGGTTTTATGTATCAACATATTTTATTGGCCGCAGATGGTTCAGAAAACTCATTACGTGCAGCAAAGGAAGCTGTAAAAATAGCGAAAATAAATGCCGAGACAATGGTAACGATTATTTTTGTCATTGATATGGTTAAAGTAAAAACAGAAGTATTGCATGCGAGTTCCAATGAAGGTCTTTATATGGAACGTCGCCAAAAGATTGTACCGATTGAACAACTATTCCAAGATGAGCAAATCAAATGTCAAGTTGAAATGATTCATGGATCACCCGGACCAGAGATTATTAAATATGCCAATACACAAAATGTAGATTTAGTTGTAATCGGCAGCCGTGGATTAAATAGTTTGCAGGAAATGGTTTTAGGTAGTGTTTCCCATAAAGTGATGAAACGTGTTCAATGCCCGGCGATGATTGTAAAATAAAGCATAAGAGGCTGGGACAAAATCCTCCTCAAGACTTAAAGCCGTTCAAACTTTTAGGGATCACTTCAAATTTGAACGGCTTTATTTTTTTATCTGCCCTGTAGCCGTTGTTCTCCGTTACGGTGGACGCTTTCCTGGGGGCACGAGGCCAACACGATGTTGGTCACAAAAGCGTTGCCACAGGACGTGGCGTTTTTAGCTTTTGTTCCTTACACTCTCCCACGTGCTCCTGCGATTACTCGTCGCAAAATAAATTTTGCTTGTCCCCAAGGAGTCGCCGCCTTCACTCCGAACAACTAATTTTTCTTCTTTATCAAAAAAATCTCTGCATAATTTCAAGCATGAAAAAAGGTCCTTCTCTAAAAGAATGCTTGCAACTGCTATCTCTCCATAATATCTATTACTTTATGGTAGGAAGCCAAATTGATGGTATGATTCCCTTTTGTATATAAAACGTTTGCCCCTTCTCGTTCTCCTTTTTTCCAGCCATTTAATTTCAGAACAATTTCATAATCAAGTGGTATCCCATTTTCCTCGGAAGCCCTTGACCAATTATAACTTTTCACTCGTTCACTCTCTTGAACTAATTCCGCTGTTATTGGGATAGGGAAACCGTATAAATTTTCGGTTATTTCATAATTAGAATTCGAAGAAACTAAAATAATCCCTAATATAATGACTAATATAGCAATTGCCCATCTAAATTTTTTCTTTATTGCACTCACCTCATGATAAGTTTTTATAACAATGGCAATTAACTGTATGATCATTTACCATACCGACAGCCTGCATATAAGAATAGCAAATGATACTTCCGACAAATTTAAATCCGTCTTTTTTTAACTGTTTACTCATCCGATCACTTATTTCGGTTGTAATTGGAACCTCTTGTGGGCTTTCCCACTCGTTGATAATTGGCTTGCCATCAACAAAGGACCATATATAATTTGAAAAAGAGCCATATTCCTTTTGAATGGCAAGGTAGCTTTTCGCGTTTGTAACAACACTATTGATTTTCAACTGATTGCGTATAATGCGCTCGTCATTTTTTAATGCGGTTAATTTGGCTTCATCGTAATGGACGATCTTATTAGCATCAAATTGATCAAATGCTTCTATGTATCCTTCCCTGCGCTTTAAAATTGTCAGCCAGCTCAATCCTGCCTGTGCACCTTCCAGACAGAGCATTTCAAACAATTTCCGGTCATCAAAAACCGGTACTCCCCACTCCTCATCATGGTATTTCACATAAACCGGCTCATCCAGTTTCACCCAACTGCATCGCTCCATTTCATCACCGTCTCTTTCTTTTATTTTCCACTGTAAGGGATTTTCGGAAACAGTGTCAATTAAAACAGTAACGATAGATGATTCTATTTTACGTTTGCGGTTGTGGGATTAAAAATTAAGCAGTAGAATAGGGTATGCTGGACAAATGTGTACATTTTATGAAATGTTTCATAGAGACATTTCACCTATTTTTTATATTTTGGAGGAACATCGTGAGAAATTTATTGCAGGTTATCCCTATTCCGATAAGCGGTCTTATGCTCGCTTTCATTTCATTGGGAAATTTATTATTGAGTATGAATCAATCCTTAACAGGACATTTTTTCTTTTTTATTGGCATAGTACTATTTCTTTTAATCGTGGGGAAAATTCTTTTTGCGTTCTCTTCTGTAGTTAAGGAAATGCAAAATCCGATTATTGCATCCGTATCCCCCACCTTTACAATGGGGACTTTATCCATCAGTAATGGGTTACACTACTACGGCATTCAGGAAGTTTTCATACATACGCTATGGATTGCTGCTGCTACTTTGCAAATTGGAATTATTCTATACTTCATTAAAACGTTTGTTTGGAAAAATAAAGTAACGATCTCGCAGGTCTTTCCAAGCTGGCTAATTTTATTTGTCGGTACGGCTGTAATGCCTTTAACAGCAGGTAATCTGTCAGGAACGTTCACTAAGGGCGTTTTAATTTTTGCTGTATGTGCCATTGTTATTTTAGTACCAATCATCATTTTACGTGGCTTTATTCGCAAAGATCTCCCTGAACCTACTATTCCGATGCTGACGATTTTAACCGCTCCAGCATCGCTTTGTTTAGCAGCCTACTTTAAGCAGTTTGAAGCGCAATTATTTATTGTCGTCACTTTCTTTATCGTCGCTCAGCTGTTGTATCTTTTAGTATTAACGAAATTGCCGAGTGCTCTTAAGCTCCCATTTTATCCGAGCTATGCAGCCTTCACTTTCCCATTGGTCATTTCGGCTACCGCGACCAATGCAGTCATTCATTTCTTTGAACAAAAAGAAACTGCGAGTCAATGGTTAACGTCTTATTTCTATTTCCAGCTAACCTTCTCATCCGTTATAGTGCTTTATGTTTTGATACGCTATATCAATTATTTAACTGTACAACTTCACCAGAAACGGGCTATTGCCGCTGAGAAAAAAGAGGCAATTTCATAATAAAATCCAAATATTGAAACATTCCCCCTTTAGACGTCGTATTATATTGAAAGGGGGGATTTTTTTGAAAAGAGTCATTTTTGCACTATTAATTATTATCTTAATATTAATCCTGATTTATTTCTGGCTTGGGAACGAAATGGACGCTGCACTGAAAAACGAGGCAGACGGTTCAAATGAGTATGTCGTAATATTAGGCGCAAAAGTTAAGCCAGGTGGTATACCTTCCCTCTCTTTAAAGAATCGACTGGATGTGGCCTTGGACTATTTACAAAAGCACCCCTCTGTTAAAGCGATTGTTACTGGGGGTCAAGGTGCAGATGAGGATCGAACAGAAGCATCTGTCATGGCTGCTTATTTAATAGAACATGGTATTGATCAGAATAGAATTATGCTGGAAGACCAATCCACCTCCACTTACGAAAACTTATTGTACGCGAAGGAACTTTTGCCTGACGAAGTGACAAACATTACGATTATCTCAAATGATTTCCATTTAAAGCGAGCTGTCATACTTGCAGAAAAAGTCGGCCTGCAAGCAGATGTTTTGGCAGCGCCCACTCCGAAAGTAGTCAACACGAAATCTCGTATACGAGAGCGTTTAGCATTAATAAAAGCATATGTTAAAGGCCAATAATTTTACATTCCGCCTCTATTTCGTTATCGTAAATAGTATCGAATAGTTGAGGTGAACTGAATGAAACTTAGTATATTAGATCAAGTACCTATATCCAAAGGGATGTCTTCAACAGAAGCCCTTGCAAATGCAGTAAAACTCGCTCAGCTTGGCGATGAGCTAGGCTATGAGCGAATTTGGTTTGCTGAACATCACAATACAACATCGCTTGCAAGCTCAGCACCTGAAGTAACTGCTGCTTATGTTGCTGCGAAAACTGACAGTATTCGCGTTGGAACAGGCGGCATTATGATGATGCATTATTCTCCATTTAAGGTAGCTGAAGTGTTTAAAACATTGGCTGCATTAGCGCCTGGGCGAATTGATTTCGGTGCAGGACGCGCACCTGGTGGGGATATGCCTGCTATGACTGCCCTTGCCAGCGGACGCAGACCCGATTTAACGGAGCAATATGATAAGCTTGAGATTATTTTACGTTTAATGAATGAACAACGGACTGGTGAAGCCGTTTATGATAATGTTGTCGCTGTCCCATTTAAAGTAGAGCTCCCTCAAAGTTGGCTGCTCGGCTCTAGTGGACAAAGTGCGAAACAGGCAGGAGAAACCGGTGTTGGCTATTCTTTTGCTCAATTTTTCAATGGGCAAATGTCGAAATCTATTTTTGATGTCTATCGAAATAGTTTCCAACCTTCATATTTTATGGAACAACCTAATATCATTACGACATATGCTGTCAGTGTTGCCGAAACGACAGAAGAAGCGGAATACTTATCTATGCCAATGCAAATCACCCGGTTGAATTTAATGCGAGGCAAACTGCTGAACGTACTTTCTCCTGAAGAAGCGAATGACTACGCATTAACGGAAATGGATAAAATGATTCTTCAACAAAACCGTCCTCTTATGTTAATCGGTTCAGCAGAGGAAGTTGCCAATCAGATAAAAGAGGAGCAGGAATACTTCGGCTTTGATGAAGCGATGATTAACTGTAATCTCTATACAATTGACCAACGTTTAAACAGTTATCGTTTGTTGATGGAGCAGTTTAATAAATAAGAACCAACCTGGGACATAACGAAAAATATCCATTTTCTCACAGAGAAAATGGATATTTTTCTAGATTTTTGCTAGAATTGCTTTTCAATCCGGGGATGCTTTCCACGGGCGTGGCCTGAGCCTGTAGTCTCAAGCGTCATACTCCTGCGATTAATTGTCACAAAAATAATTTCGCTATTCGCGTAGGAAGCTTTGCTTGTAGCGAAAGGCGATAGCCGTCAGCTACACTCGCCCCTATACTCCAATCAATTCATAGAGTATCAGCTTTTTAATAACTCTTACTTTATATAATAAAAAATCTACTTTTTTCCAATAATATATATTATACCGTCGCGATCGTCACTTGAGGCTGCGGTGCTATTCTTGCTACGATGATACTATTAATCGCATTAATATAGGCTAATGCAGAGGCTTTTAGTATGTCTGTATCTGCCGCTTTTGCGATGTATTTTTCACCATTATGCTCGACAATGATTTTTACTTTTCCTAACGCCTCCTGTCCGCGCGATACAGAGCTGATATTGTATTCAATAAGCTTCACTTGAATGCCTGTTACATCCGCAATGGCTGAGTACAGTGCATCAACCGGTCCAGAACCGACTGCGCTTGATTTGAATACATCCTCCCCACGTCGAATTTTCACACTGGCAGAAGGGAATGTCGAATTTGAAATAATCTGCAGATCTTCAATATCATAAAATTGATCTGAGAATGTTTCTTTACTCGGATTATTCTTTTCCGATTTCTCATAGTAATTTTCAACAATGACATATAAATCATGGTCATAAACTTCTTTTTTCGAGTCAGCCAGCTTTAGGAAATCCGCAAATACCCCTTCAAATTCTTCATCGGTAAAATCATTAAACCCTAATTTGGAAAGTGAATTTTTAACAGCATGACGTCCTGATCTTGCCGTTAATATTAATTCCATATCTTCCAGTCCAACATCTTCCGGATGCACGATTTCATACGCATCACGGGATTTTAACAGACCATCCTGGTGAATACCGGAAGAATGTGCAAATGCATTGTCTCCAGTAATTGCTTTGTTTACTTGCACATCAAGACCCATAAAGCTTGAAACTAGGCGGGATGTATTCATAATTTCTTTCGTATTAATATCGGTAAACACATCATAAACATCACCGCGCGTTTTAATGGCCATCACTACTTCTTCCAGCGCCGCATTACCTGCGCGTTCCCCAATACCATTCATCGTTACTTCCACTTTATCCGCACCATTTTTAATGGCTGCCAATGTATTGGCCGTAGCCATCCCAAGGTCATTATGACAGTGTACAGAAAGTAGTACCGAGTCGTCTAAATTTTTCATGCGGTAATTCAATTTCGCAATCATTTCACCCCACTGTTCCGGCTCTGCATATCCGACTGTATCGGGGACGTTAATCATCGTCGCTCCAGCTTTCATGACGGCTTCAATCGTCTTCCAAAGATACTCAAAATCCGAACGGGATGCATCTTCTGTGGAATATTGAACTTGTGGTAAAAGTGTTTTTGCATATTTCACTGCATCGATACCAATTTGCAGAATTTGATCTTTTGATTTACTGAATTTCTTTTCTACGTGTATGTCCGATGTGCCAAGCACCATATGAATCATCGGATTGTGTGCATATTTCACCGCATTGTATACCGAATCAATATCATCTTTTACAGCCCGTGCCAATGCAGTAATCATGATGTCTGAACTGTTTCCTACTTTTTTTGCAACTGCCTGTACTGCATCAAAATCGCCTTGTGAAGATGCTGGGAAACCGGCTTCAATAATATCAACACCAAGCTTTTTTAATTGCTGGGCAATCTCAACTTTTTCGTATAAATTCAGTTTAGCCCCAGGCACTTGCTCGCCATCACGTAATGTCGTATCAAAAACCCAAATTTTTCTGCTCATTTTCATTTCCCCTTTTCATCTTTTATTCATTTCAATGCAACAAACAGGAGCTCAAAATAAAAAACCCCGCCTCTATCCACTACGATAGAGACGAGGTTGAACTCGCGGTACCACTCTAAATTGAACGCACATTGCTGAAACGTTCCACTTAACGACAATTGATGTCTAGTCTTTTAACGGTGACTGCCGACTTCCCTACTCATTTTCAGGTCGTAGCTCATGGACGAGTTCAATAGTTGTATCTGCCAGTTTCCACCACACACTGGCTCTCTAAAAGTATACAGGCTATTTACTATTTCCATTCATTGCTTAACTATTGTCTTGAAATGTAGTTTAACGACAATTTCCAAAGAAGTCAATAGTTATCTGAAAATTTAATTAATATTAAATGCGATCGCCATTGAAAATTGAGTTTTTTACTACTGCATAATCAACCGTGCGAATCGCCGCCAATGTTTTACCGCCTGAATAAGAGATGGAAGACTGCAGATCCTGCTCCATTTCTGTTAATGTATCAAAAATAGACCCTTTAGAATCGACATACATTTTCTTGCCTTCTACATTTTTGCGCTCACCTTTTTGGAACTCCGATGCCGAACCAAAATATTCTTTCATTTGCTTGCCATCAATTTCAACCGTTTGACCTGGTGATTCCTCATGACCTGCAAACAGTGAACCAATCATAACCATTGATGCACCGAAACGTATCGATTTTGCAATATCACCATGTGTACGAATTCCGCCGTCAGCAATAATTGGCTTCGTAGCAGCTTTTGAACACCAACGAAGTGCGGCTAATTGCCAGCCACCTGTACCAAATCCTGTTTTAATCTTAGTAATACAAACTTTACCTGGTCCAATACCTACCTTAGTAGCATCCGCGCCTGCATTTTCAAGCTCACGAACAGCTTCAGGCGTCCCAACATTTCCTGCAATAACAAAGCTATTCGGTAAATGCTTTTTAATATGTCCAATCATTTCGATTACTTGATTTGAATGACCATGGGCAATATCAATTGTAATGTATTCCGGTACAAGCTGGGCATCTTTCAATTCTTCAATAAATGTATATTCTTCATCTTTTACGCCAACCGAAATCGAAGCAATATAGCCCTGCTTCTGCATGCTGCGAATAAATTCTGCACGCTTTTCCGGCTGGAAGCGGTGCATTATGTAAAAATAACCTTCAGCAGCAAGCTTCTCAGCTAATGATTCATCAATAATCGTCTGCATATTTGCAGGTACAACTGGAATTTTAAATGTATGGTTTCCTAATGTAATAGCAGTATCACACTCTGTGCGACTTTTTACTATACACTTTGCTGGTATTAATTGAATATCCTCATAATCGAAAACTGTATCTACCATTTTCAACACTCCTAAACACGAACATTTTTATTTGTTTTTACATAATCATTCGTCATTTGTTACTTTACAAAATAATGAAAGCGATGTCAACTAAAAACGAATTATTTTTTAATGTTTATCAGAATTGTTCGGTTTTATGTCTTTTTCCCCTGATTTTTATACTTTCTTCAAATAAACATTGCTCCAATAGACAGGAAAATGATTTAATGAACAGAGGAAAAGGAGTCGATGAATTGATGGTAGTCAAGTTTATGAAAGTTAACCTAGTTCAAAATTGAGCTTACAATAAGTAGCTCAATATTATGAAAGATAATTGGAGCTGAAAAAATTGGAACATCTACTAAACTGTATGAAAATTATTGGAGACGATATAATTCAACGAACGCAATTAATGCATCGCCTAGAACTTGTACGTGCTTTTCAATTAAATAAGGGTATGAGAGTATTGGAAATCGGATGTGGTCAAGGAGACACCACGGTTGTATTGGCAGATGCAGTTGGACCTACCGGGCAAGTTGTAGCCATTGATATTGCATCTAAAGAATACGGTGCGCCCATTACATTAGGAGAAGCATCGGAAACAATCGCAAAATCTCCTCTAGGACAGATTATCGATTTTTATTACGAAACAGATTTTCTACAGTTTCAAATTGAAGAACAATTTGATGTCGTTGTTTTATCTCATTGTTCTTGGTATTTTCAAAGTACTGAAATATTGGAAGCTTACATGCAGAAAATACGGACTGTAGCGAAACGAGTATGTTTTGCAGAGTGGGACATTGATTATACGATGCCTAGTCAGCGGGCACATTTCTGCGCAGCAAATATTTTAGCATTATATACAGCGTTTATTGAAGATGATGGCAATATCCAGAATCTATTTCATAAATCACATATCAAAAAAATACTAGAAAGTACAGAGTTCACGATTACGAATGAACAGATGGTTGATGCGAGCTACTTGCAAGATGGTCAATGGGAAGTGGATTATAGCAATTACCTTCTCAATGAATTCCCGCAAGTTCCTGCCAAAATTCAAACATTAGTAGAAAGCTTTGCTTACTTAATGAATGAACAGCAAGAAGCTGTTTTGTCATTAAATAGCTTTGTATTATGTGCAGATGCTTAATCTAGATTTATAAAAATATAGAGGTTGAGGCAAAACCAATAATGCCATTTTTCTCTGAGAGAAAAACGGCATTATTTTGCTATGTGTAAAAATTGATTTCCATTCCGGGACGCTTTCCGCGGGCACGGCCTGAGCCTGTAGTCTCAGGCGTCGTGCTGTTCCCGCTGGAGTCGCCCTCCATTCCAATCAATTTTATAAAATATC
>NZ_JAXCLE010000024.1:0-38701 GCF_037027585.1 Solibacillus ferritrahens
TGAAAGCTCATTTGCTTTGCTAGCGATTTAACTTAATTAAAAGTTAAAATCTATTGTTTGCTTCATTTAAGAAGCTTGTTTCATTAACGTTGCTTGTTCAGTTTTCAAGGTTCATTTTGTTCGTTTGTCGCATTTTCTCTCGGCGACTTGTATAACTATACACGCCATTTAAATAAACGTCAACACTTTTTAAAATGTTTTTTTCTCTTTTTTTATTATTTCTTTTCTCTTCTTATTATATACATCCAAAAAATAAATTTTAAATACCGTTACTCCCCTCTCTAAAGTGAGCAATTCCCCCTTAGTAAATTGATTATTATCCAGAAACTCAAACTCATTAGAATGACAAAGAAACTTGATATTGCTAATCATACGATCTATAGCAAAGGATATTAACATCTATATTTAATTTAAGATTTTCCAATTCTATTTTCTCCTCCTCATTTTTGTCCATACATTATAATTCGATAAGTTTACTTAAAAACAACTTAAAGTTTAGTTAATAACTTTGACTCTTCTCACAAATATACAGTCTGTTCCTCTACTAAATACTCACAAACAAGCTATAATTATGTTATGAATTAAAATTATGATGGGAATGAATTGTTTTGAAAAAACAAGTACACGTAGTCGGAGCTATTATTGAAAACGAAAAACAGGAAATTTACTGTGCACAACGTAGCCCTCAAATGTCATTACCAAACTATTGGGAATTTCCAGGTGGGAAAATCGAAAAAGATGAAACCCCACAAGAAGCTTTAAAACGGGAAATCTCAGAAGAATTTACTTGTGAAATTGTTGTAGGTGAAAAAGTTGAAGATACAACATATGATTACGGTTCGTTTATCGTTCGTCTTGAAACGTATATGGCGGAAATTGTGAGTGGCACACCCATTGCTATAGAACATTCTGATACAAAGTGGGTTAAGCGATCCTCACTAAGTGAACTAAACTTTGCACCAGCGGATATTCCAGCAGTGGAGAAGTTATTAAAATAATTATTTAAAGGTGGTGCCCTTATGGATCAGTTAATTAGAAAGCTTGAGGAGTCTTTACATAAAGGATTTATTGATCAATCCAAGGCCGTTTCATCTCAATTCAAACCGAAATTATTATCCAATAAAGCGCACGAAAATGTTCTTTCTTCACTTTTACAAGAAATGAAAACGTGTAAATCTTTCACCTTTTCTGCGGCATTTATTACTGAGGGTGGACTAGCTACAATCAAAACGATGCTTTATGATCTTGAAAAGAAAGGGATTAAAGGACGGATTTTAACATCTACATTTTTAAGTTTTAATCAGCCAAAAATGTTTAAAGAGTTATTAAAATTAACAAATGTAGAAGTCCGCGTTACTGATGTGAAAGGATTCCACTCAAAAGGCTATATTTTCGAGCACAACCAACACTATTCTTTAATTGTCGGAAGTTCTAATTTAACCGATAGTGCATTGAAGGCAAACTTTGAATGGAATGTTTATTTAACATCACTTGAAAATGGTGAAGTGATCAATCATTTTAATAATCAGTTTGAACAGCAATGGAATAGTGCTATACCATTAAGTGAAGAATGGATTGCTCACTATCAAATCAATTATGAAAAGCCCGAATTTAATAATAAGGTCGCATCTCCACCTTTATACGTAACGAACCCATTAAGAGAGAGTTTAAAAATACAGCCTAATAAAATGCAGACAGCCGCACTTGAACAGTTAGAGCTTCTTCGACAAAGTGGTGCGAACCGTGGCCTTATCATTTCAGCAACTGGGACAGGGAAAACCTATTTATCTGCGTTTGACGTTCGAAATGTTGCACCAAAACGTATGTTATTTATTGTGCATCGTGAACAGATTTTGAAAAAGGCGATGCAAGATTTCCGCAATATTTTATTAGGTGACCCCCAAGATTATGGTATTTTATCAGGAAATACAAAGGATTTAAATGCACGCTATTTATTTGCTACAGTTCAAACAATATCTAGGGATCCTTATTTACAGCAGTTTGCTAAAGATCATTTCGACTATATTTTAATCGATGAAGTTCACCGTGCAGGTGCGGAATCGTATTTAAAAATTATGAATTATTTTGAACCCAAATTCTTATTAGGAATGACAGCTACACCGGAACGTACAGATAACTTCAATATTTATGAGCTCTTCGATTATAATGTGGCCTATGAAATTCGTCTTCAAGCAGCATTGGAAGAAGATATGCTTTGTCCTTTCCACTACTTCGGTGTGACAGATTATGAGCTTGATGGTGAACTAATCGATGAAACAGCAGATTTACAAAAATTAGTTAATAAAGAACGAATCGACCATATTACCGAAAAGATTTTGTATTATGGTTTTTCCGGAGATCGTGTTCATGGATTAATGTTTTGTAGTACAAAGGAAGAAGCCCGTACCCTTTCCAATTTACTAAATTTGCGTGGTTATAAAACGACTGCATTAACTGGAGATCATTCTCAAAAAGAACGTGAAGAAGCGATTTCTAAATTAGAAAATGGCGAACTGGAATATATTTTAACGGTGGATATTTTTAATGAAGGTATCGATATTCCTTTTATTAACCAAATTGTGATGCTCCGCCAGACACAATCTAGCATCATCTTCATTCAGCAGCTTGGTCGTGGACTACGTAAGCATGATGTAAAAGAATATGTAACGATTATTGATTTTATTGGGAACTACAAAAATAACTATTTAATTCCGATTGCCCTATCTGGTGATAAGTCCATGAATAAAGATAATGTTCGCCGTAAAACGGTTAATACAGATTATATTCAAGGTGTATCAACGATTAATTTTGAGGAAATTGCGAAGAAGCAAATTTTTGATGCGATTACAAATACAAACTTATCAACATTAAAAACATTAAAAGATAGTTATTCTGAAGTTAAAAACAGAATTGGGCGAATCCCCATGCTCAAGGATTTTATTGAACAAAATTCATTGGATCCTGAAGTGATTATCAACTACACTCCAACCTATTATGATTTTTTAGTGAAGATGAAAGAAAATATCTCTTCACTTACGGATTATGAAAAGTCTGTACTTTCATTAATCGGAAAGGACTTTTTATCAGGTAAAAGAATTCATGAAATTTTATTATTGCAGCTTCTTTTAGATGAAGAATGTGTTTCAGAACAACGCTATATTTCAGCACTACAAAATCATAATGCTTATATCCACGAAGATACAATTCAAGGTATTGAAAATGTATTTACTTTAAACTTTTTCGTAGAAGCTGATAAAAATAAATTCGGTAATACACCTATCATTATTAAATCCAATTCACACTATACATTTAATAATGAATTGCAATTATCACTTCAAGACGTAAATTTCAAACAATACTTCGTGGATTTACTAGAGTGTGCCTTTATTAAAAATATACAATTTAATAATCATGTTCCGTTTAAACTATACGAAAAATACTCTCGTCGCGAGGTATGTCGCTTACTCGATTGGGAGAAAAATGAGGAAGGTACATTAAATGGTGGTCGACCGAAAAATGGCGATTTCCCTATTTTCGTAAACTATCATAAAAATGACGAAAACAATATTGAGACAAATTATATGGACGAATTTTTATCAGACGATACATTTAAATGGTGTTCAACAAAAAATCGATACATTGATAAATCCAAGGAAATGCAGATTCTTATTCACTCCATTGAAAATGGGACAAACGTTTACCTATTTGTTAAAAAAGACAATGGTGAAGGTAAAGATTTCTATTATCTTGGTCGATGTGCTGTAAATCCAAGCTCTGCAAAGCCCGAACAAATTTTAGATAAAGGTAAATATTATCCCGTCGTGACAATGGAAATGGTACTCGAACAACCAATCCAATCCGATATTTATCATTATTTAGTAGAGGAATAAAATAAAGCAAGGTGCTATTCCAAAATATACTTTTGAAATAGCACCTTGCTTTTGTCTATAAACTATCCTTCTCCCCTAAAAACCTCTCGCTTATGCCATTTGAAATACTGCTTGTTCTCCTCCACCCGTGCGACACGCATTTTCTCATGAATGTCATATTTCCCGTAATCGATTCGGTCAATTTCAGAAGAAATGTGAATTTTTCCTGTGCCATCAAATGCGATATAGCCATTGTCATATAAGGCATCATGATTGCGGCACAACAAAATGCCGTTGTATGGATCCAGTCGTTCCTCATTTGTTGCGTCTTTCCATGGCTTCGAATAGCTTGCATGTAATAATTCAGGTAAAGAGATACCACATAAAGCACAATGATCGTCCCATAATGGCAATAATTGCTTTTTGAATTTTTCTTGGCCTTTGCGGATTTTCACCTTTGCTTCTGCTTCTGCTTCGATAAGTACAGGGGCCAGTGTATTGCGTTCTTTTTGCGCAATGAGGCCAATCGCAAATTCCAGCTGCTCTTCATTTTCCTCGTAAATATTCGCATCACTCATGAGCTCCAACAGTTTGATTGCGAACATTTCATTACATGGGTATAAAAAGCCTTGGTTACCATCCCCATTATGTTGGAATGGGGAATATTTGATTGGCAGTAATGGCTGGATCTCGTCAAAATGTTCTTTAACCGAGATTGGAACCATTAGTTCTTCATAATCAGCAGAAAAAAGGTTGCCGACTGTTCCGCTATCATCCAAAGGGTTTACCCCTTCATAGCAATCCTCCTGTGCAATGCTGATTGCGACAATTTCTCCTTTCACACAGTGAAATATCGCATCTCCCTTTTTCACTTCTTTCATCCGCTCCCAAGAATGGGGTGTTTGACCACTACTATCTAAAATAGAACACCATACCACTTGCTTTTCCTTCGCCTCGTCGTATGTACGCCCTTGCATTACAATATAAAAATTCATACGAACACCTTCGTTTCTTTTCTTTCTTTTAGTGTACCATTTTCCCCACTTTCTACGGCAATTAACAATTTTGTATGTTTATAATAAAAAACTCAAGCAAGCTGAAATTCATCATTTCATACCTACTTGAGCATTTAATCATTCCCTACCATCATTAAAGCCTGATGCTCTACCCTTTTATACGCCTTACTCTCAATCCATTCCAACAGCTGCTCAATTAAAATATTCTGAACCGTAATCTCCCCTGGAACATTGTGCTTATTCGTATCAATTTTAACTGCACGCTCAGTAAAACCTTCGAAAACCGGGTAAATAATCGTTGATCGGTACGGGGGCGTCTTTTGGAAATATTGAGCATAAAATGTGAGTTGGAATATATCCTGAGTCGCAATGCGCTTTTGATCGTAGCCTTTATATTTCGTATCAATGATTGTCGTTCCCTTTGTCACTTGATGTTGAACGACGATATCCGGAATGATATGACGATAGGATTGATCGTTGAGTAAAATGGCATCGGTCAAACGTTTGCCGTGAAGCACACCATAACTTTTCGGCAAAAACTTTTTCAATACTTGTACAACAAAGCGTTCAAAGAGTTCATTCATATTGACCAATACCGTTGCAAAAGTATGACTTTTGCCAAGAAAATCATCTACAAAAAGTCCTTCAAATAGAAACTTACCTACTATATGAATTGGCTTGTAATGCTGATTTAACCGGCTGTAAACAAAATCAGGATAGACTTTCCCTTGATAAGGTACACAGATTGATTCAAATTGTATAAGCAATCTCTTCAACTGTGGATCCCGTCTAAACATTGGATGCTTTTCGATTTTATGCAAAATTGCCGATATAATCTGGTTTTCTTCAATATTATGTGTCAACTCATCAAATTCACAAACGACTCCTTTTGGTAAACCAAAATACGTACGCACCGTATCCAACATTTGAATTCGTCCACGCACATTTGTTAAATCGTCTGTATAGGTGACGTATTCCTTTTTTAACTGCAGCAAAATTTTTTCTGCCTGCCTCATAAATTGCGTGGCAAAAAGTATAAACAAGTCATTTTTTTCATGACCAGCACTGGATTCGGTACTCATCGAAAAAGGAAGTCCTTCCGTGAAAGCGAGCATTTTCATCACACCTTTAAATGCATCCGAAAACTTTGGCTGAATAATAATTCGGCAGTTCGAGAGCTCAATTGTCCCAACATAGCTCGTTGTTTGAATGCGAACCCCCGACTTTAATTCATCGAGAAAAAAGCGTTTTTCCCAAGGCTTATTCGGATGAATTGTCGCTGCTTTCGTAATGTAATGACGGTCCTCATCGGATAGTTGAATCGGATAGACGGCCTCACTATATTCTTTCATCACATAACTATTCTTCATAATTCACCTGGAAATGCTGTTCAATAGCCGATATAAAGGCCTCTTTTGTAAAAATATTTTGGTTTAGCTCATTGTTTACGACATCGACAAAGCTACTACCGATCAAGTCCTCCAGTGCCTCATAATTATCAAAGCAATACTCTTGTAAAAGTGGAATGATATCATAACGGAATAGATCCATGAATTCATCGATCGAATTGGCTACCTTCCCTTCTGTCATGAAATAGGCATGACCGATTTGCAAATCACGCCCTTGCAACTTTGTAAGTCGACCATTTAAGTGCTTCAAAATATTCGCTGGAGTTACCGATAAATCTTCCAATGGTTCATTTAACACATCATAATTTGGCATGCATTCCACAAAAGCAAAGCGACGTTTAATTGCTGCATCCATCATTTTAATACTGCGGTCTGCTGTATTCATCGTACATAATAGTTGTACATTCTCTGGAATCGAAAAAGCTTCCTTACTTTGTGGTAATCGTAGCTCTAATCCTCGCTTATCCTTTTCCAACAATGTTATGAGCTCACCGAAAATTTTTGGGATATTTCCTCGGTTCAGTTCATCAATAATAAATACAAATCGCTTCTTCGGCTCGGCTTTTGCCTGCTTAACAAAACTTTTAAAAATACCGTCCTCTAATTTGAAGGCAATGGTATTTTGCTCGCCAACAATCGGTTTAAAACCTTCGATAAAGTCTTCGTATTGGAACGATGGGTGAAAAGTACAAAACTCGGAAACGACCTCATCTTTTGTTTGGAGCCACTTCAAATATTGCTGAATCGTAAATGTTTTACCCGTTCCAGGAGGTCCATATAAAATAACTTGACCTTTCCGTTTAACCGCCCGCTCAATTTCTTCAAAGAAACTTGTATCTTCAAAACTCTCTTTTTCTTTCACTACAGCCTTTTCTTCCTTTAGCCACTTCTGAAGTGAGGCATGTGAAAATGCTTCAACAGTAATCGTTTTCCATCGATTTTGAGTAGGGATATCATAACCAGACTCCCAAATATCTGTCCAATCAACACCTATTGTATGTCGCTTTTCATCATAGTTTTTATATTCATAACCACGCTCATTCACTTTTCCAATTGCAATGATTTTCGAAGCACCTTTATTGGCAACGACAAGATCGCCTTGTTTCAGTTGATAAAACATCCAGATTTCGTTCGCTTTTTTTGTAATAGTGCTGGCATTTGTATAAATGCCTGCAGCTTCCAAAGCGGTACGCAACTCATTAAAGCTCGTATACTGGTTTAAATCACCTAGTATATCCCATCCGATAGCAATTTCTTTTGCTTCCTTACACCGGGGCCAAAGATTCGCATTTTCTCCCGGTGCCAATTTATACACTTTTTCGCTAGGACTATAATATGTATAAAAGAAATTGGCCACAACGAGTTCATCGAAGCCTTCCATATTCGGTAAGGCGTACACTTTATCATGAAGCATGCGACTAAGTTCAACACAATCTTTATCCTTCACTGATGCTTCTTCCACACCGACTACCGAAAGGAAATGCTTTAAATGTTGGACTTGGAAAATGGGAAACATTTTCTTCGGTGCATACATATATGAAATTTTCCCCTTCAACATTGATTTTGAATAAAGTAAATTGGTTTCAGGAATTTTCTCGTACGGAATTTTGTGCGCGTGCTCAACTACTTCCAATATATCCTTTCTTAATGCTTGCCAAGCTTCATGTTCTGAGCTGTATTGCTCTGGATAAAACCATTCCTTCTCTTTTTTCTTATAGTAGATGACGTGTTTAGAGGCCGATCCACCTTTAATACTCCCGATTTCTGATGTCTTATACTCAAGCCACCAACCAAACGAACCTTCTGCATAGCCAAGAGCATATTTTTCTAGTGGTAAGTTCGGTAAATCCTCTAATGAGAATTCTTGAATAAACTCATTATATAAATGGTGCAACTTTTCATGATATTGCTCTTTTTCCTCTGTCAAAAAATCCTTTACTTGGTGTGATAATAGTTCCATCTCAATCTCCTTTATAAACGTCTGATTTATATACTTATTTTATCATCATAGTATAGAAAATTTAGGAATTACAATTTATTTCAATTCCTTATTATTTCGTCTCTCGAAAAATCCCTAAAAAATGTTATAATCCAACTAATCATCATTTTTACTCATTACTACAAAGTTTCGCTCTAATAAGGGCTGTAAAACAGAAAGGACTTGAAATGCTAGCAAGATTTTTTACATACTACAAGCCTCACAAACGATTATTCATTATTGATTTCTCCTGTGCAGTGTTTGTAGCTATTTTGGAATTACTGTTTCCGTTGGCGGTGAAATGGTTTATCGATGACCTGCTCCCAACTAATAATTGGGGCATGATTACTAAAATTAGTGCTCTTCTTTTACTGACTTATATATTAAGTACGGTGATGAACTATATCGTAAACTATTTAGGGCATAAGCTTGGGGTCAATATCGAAACTGATATGCGCCAGCAACTGTTCAACCATGTACAACGTCAGCCGTATACGTTTTTCGATAATATGAAGACTGGTCATTTAATGAGTCGGATAACAAATGACTTGTTTGATATTGGCGAGTTTGCGCATCATGGTCCGGAAGATTTATTCATTGCGATGATGACATTTATCGGGGCCTTTACGATTATGTTCAATATTAACGCGACGCTCGCGACGATTATTTTATTTTTTGTACCGCTTTTAATAGCCGTAATGTATTGGAGCAATAAGCGTATGAAAAAGGGCTGGAGCGTTATGTACAGTGAAATTGCAAACGTCAATGGCCGTGTGGAAGATAGCTTCTCGGGTATACGGGTCGTGAAATCATTTACAAATGAAGAGTTCGAAACAACACGCTTTAAAGATCAAAATGGCTTGTTTCGTAAAGCGAAAATTTATGCCTATAAAGTAATGGCTGGCACACATTCAAGCATTTATTTTTTAACAAGGTTGCTAACATTACTGGTACTTGTTGTTGGGGCTTGGCTTTCATTTAATGACAACCTTTCAGCTGGTGAGTTTGCGAGCTTCATTTTATTCACGAATGTTCTAATTAAGCCAATCGACAAAATTAGTGCTCTACTGGAAATGTATCCAAAAGGAATGGCCGGCTTTAAACGTTTTTGCGATTTGCTGGACCAGGAGCCTACAATTGTTGATAGTCCAAACGCAATTGCTATCGACCATTTAGACGGTAATATCGAATTTAAAAATGTAAGCTTCAAGTATGCGGACAGTAAGCAAGTATTAAATGACCTCTCTTTTAAAGTGGAAGCAGGAAAAACGGTTGCCTTCGTAGGACCATCTGGTTCAGGCAAAACGACGATTAGTGCCCTTATTCCCCGCTTTTATGACATTACGGATGGAGCAATTACAATCGATGGATACGATATTCGAGATTTGACGCAACAATCACTTCGCAGGCAAATTGGGACTGTTCAACAAGATGTGTTTTTATTTACAGGAACTATTAGAGAAAATGTAGAATATGGTAAATTAGGTGCGAGCTTTGAAGAAATTAAAGCTGCCGTTGAACAAGCAAATTTACTGGAATTCATTGAAAACTTACCCGATGGCTTTAATACAGAAATCGGTGAACGTGGTCTAAAATT
Organism: Solibacillus ferritrahens; assembly: GCF_037027585.1. Classification (NCBI taxonomy): domain Bacteria; kingdom Bacillati; phylum Bacillota; class Bacilli; order Caryophanales; family Caryophanaceae; genus Solibacillus; species Solibacillus ferritrahens. The sequence goes on from NZ_JAXCLE010000024.1 coordinate 9,870, forward strand.
ATCAGGTGGACAAAAACAACGACTTGCCATAGCACGCATGTTCCTGAAAAACCCGCCGATTTTAATTTTAGATGAAGCGACGTCTGCACTTGATACTGCAACAGAGCGCATTATCCAGCATTCATTAAATGATTTGGCTAAAAACCGTACAACTTTAATTATTGCTCACCGATTAGCAACGATTCGTGATGCAGATTATATTTTCGTCGTAACGCCAAATGGCATTGAAGAACAAGGCACGTATAAAGAACTTGTTGCAAAAGGTGGCATTTTTGCAGGGCTTCATCATGCTTAGAAATTTTAGGTGAGTGATTTAGTTCATTCACCTAAAAAAAATTAGGAAGGTGGGTATCCATATGAGCATTCCGATTATTGATTTACATTGTGATGCATTGTTACGCATGCATAAGCACGGATATGAATTTTTCAATACTCCTGAACTTGATGTGAATTATGAAAAATTAGTTAATGGTCATGTGATAGCACAGGCCTTTGCTATTTATGTTCATCCTGAGCTTTCGCTTGTAGAAAAGCGCGCAACTGCGATAAAGCAGATTGAGTACTTTCGTAATGAGGTATTACGCGAAGGTGTAGTACATATTAAAAAATGGGCAGATTTCGAAACGCTACAACCTGGACAAATCGGGGCATTTTTAACAATTGAAGGTGTCGATTTTTTTGGAGGAGATTTTAAAATCTGGCATCCATTTCATCAACTTGGCGTATTATCAATCGGACTCACTTGGAACTTCCCTAACGAAGCAGCAGATGGAGCACATAGCCATTATGGTCGTGGCGTAACGCCGTTTGGAAAAGAGATTATTACACTCAACAATCAGCATAAAATTTTTACCGATGTTTCGCATTTGAACGAACAAAGCTTTTGGGATGTTATAGAATATGCGGACTATGTCATTGCCTCCCATTCGAATGCGAGGGCTGTCTGTAATCATGTTCGCAATTTGAATGATGCCCAAATTCGAGCAATGATTGAAAAGAATGCGCCTATTCATATCGTCTTCTATCCAGAATTTATCAACGGGACTACTAGCGCGAGTATGGGGGATGTAATTCGTCACATCGATTATATTTGTTCGCTTGGCGGGAAAGATTTAATCGGCTTCGGCTCCGATTTTGATGGGATCGATTTTAAGGTTGCTGGTCTTGAACATGCCGGAATGTACCAAAACTTTATTAATGAACTTCTGAAGTATTATAGCGAAGAGCAAGTGCGCGGCTTTGCTTATGCAAATTTTTTAAATCATATACCGAGATAGCATCTAACCCTGCTTCCCTGTAGGGTTATTTTTTTTAGCGTGCTATACTTAGAGAAGTTTAGTTGAAGGGACGGATTTGATGAACGGCAAAAATCGTAGCGATGTATACCCTGGTTTGGAAGTTGACATCGTATTAAAAAAGGACCAACGTACAGGTACGACAACACGAGGCGTAGTAAAGGATTTACTTACGAACAGCAGCTCGCATCCACACGGTATAAAAGTTCGCTTAACAGACGGACAAATCGGGCGTGTATGTCAAACGTATCCTAAATAAGTTAAAGCGCAAAAAGTTTTAAGAGCTTTTTGCGCTTTCTTTTTTCATTATAATTTTACTTCAAATACTGCCTCCGTCTTCTCCCTTACTTCCTCTAATGTCACACCTTCCTGAAGCTCTACTAGCTGCATGTGGCCATCAGTAAAGTTAAAAACGGCTAAATCAGTAATTAAACTGTGTACAACGGCTTTTCCTGTTAACGGTAATGTACATTCACTCTTTACTTTAGATTCACCGTATTTGTTCGTATGTTCCATAATGACGATAACTTTTTTGGCGCCTACTACTAAATCCATTGCCCCGCCCATTCCCTTTACTACTTTTCCAGGAATCATCCAATTCGCCAAATCGCCCTGCTCAGACACTTCCATTCCACCGAGTATCGCTAAATCAATATGCCCTCCGCGAATCATAGCAAAGCTTTCAGCACTATCAAAAAATGCTGCGCCTGATTTTGCCGTTACAGTTTCCTTCCCTGCATTAATTAAATCCGCATCGATTTCATCTTCAGTCGGATATGGTCCAATGCCAAGAAGCCCATTTTCGGACTGCAGCATTACATTAAATTGGGGAGGAATCTCATTTGCAATTAATGTTGGCATACCGATTCCTAAATTTACATACATGCCATCCTCTATTTCCTTTACGGCACGGCGAATAATTTTTAAGCGTGCATCCATTATGCTTCCCCCTTTACAATGCGACGTTCTATTCGTTTTTCAAAGGATTCGCTGTGTACAATGTGCTGCACGTAAATGCCTGGTAAATGAATTTCATCTGGATCGAGCTCGCCTACTTCTACAAGTTCCTCTACCTCTACTATCGTTACTTTACCAGCTGTTGCACAGAGCGGATTGAAGTTGCGCGATGTTTTACGAAACACTAAATTACCAGAGCGATCAGCTTTCCATGCTTTTACAAGGGCAAAGTCACCTGTAATCGCACGCTCAAGTAAATACCTCTTGCCGTCAAATTCTTTTGTATCTTTTCCTTCTGCAATCGGTGTCCCGACACCTGTTGCAGTATAGAAAGCCGGAATGCCTGCACCACCGGCACGGATACGTTCAGCCAGCGTCCCTTGCGGTGTTAGTTCCACTTCAAGCTCACCATTTAAATATTGCTGTTCGAATGTTTTATTTTCTCCTACATATGAAGCAATGATTTTCCTAATTTGCTTGTCTTGTAATAGGATACCAAGCCCAAAATCATCAACACCGCAATTATTGCTGACAACCGTTAAGTTTTTGGTCCCTTTTTCCTTTACTGCTTGGATTAAATTTTCCGGAATGCCACATAAACCGAAGCCCCCCACTAATAAAACAGCCCCATCTTCTATATTTTGTATCGCCTGCTGTACAGAAGCTACTACTTTGTCCATGATTCCAATCCCCTTTCACATCCTTACAAAATATTCTATAAAACTACAAATTTCCCTTCAAAAATCATATATTCTGTTGACTAAATCAAAAAAGGAGCCGCAACTGCTTACATGTCAGTTGGGCTCTCATGATTACTTTTTATGTGGACCTTGATAAATACTTAGTTCCTTTGTATGCGGGTCGCGAACGTAACGCTGGTTGTCCTTCAATGGAATTGTATCCGGATCTTCTACTTCATCGCCACGTCCAAACTCACCTGCTACTTCGCTATTCGGAGGCAAAGGTTCATACTTCTTTTTTTGCTCCTCAAATGGAATTGGACGCTCCTCTTCAATATCCCAGCGAATTAAATTCGATGGATTAGAGCGGTTCGTAATCCAATTATCAAGTGTATGCCCTTCCCAGCCCTCTTCATCAAATGGGTCACTGCCCGTTATGAGAATTTTGCCTCCATCGTTAATGATCTTTTCATATTCAAGACGTTCATTTTCCGGTAAGTTTAAGCGACGTAATTTTTCTTCAATAGGTGTTTCTTTCGTAAATAGCGTTTTAAGTATACTGCGGACGCCGTTTGTCGTAATTAGTGAAATTTGCTGATGTCGAGCAATTGAATGGAACTCATCCACATCTTTAGTCAAGACGTAAATATGGGTTCTATCTATTTCTTCACCTGGTTCACCGCCACGTAATTCCTGGAGTTTTTCTAGCAATTCCCCTTTAGTATAGGCGACATCAATCGTCTGTTTTGGTTCATTAAACATTTGCATCCCTCCATCAATTCTTGGTATCAGTCCTTTTCCCCATATATACTTCATAAAACCTATATTAATATAACATCTGCCCCTAACACCGTTAAAAAAGGAGCCGCCAGTATTCCAGCGACTCCTTTTATATTAAATTTTATATTCTTTAACAATTTTATTAAGCTTATCAGCAAGTTCTGCCAACTGCTCCGTTGTCGTTGCGACGTTACTCATCGTTGCGCTCGTTTCAATAACCGTGGCAGTTGTTTCTTCTACACTTGCTGTTGTTTCCTCAGTAATTGCTGAGATTTCCTGCATGGACTGATTAATTACCTGTCCCTCACTGCTCATTGCCTGTAATTGCCCAAGGACTTGCTTCGTAAATGCATCCATTTGCAAAACAGACTCCTCGATTTCCCTAAAAGTTTCGGCCGTATCGGAAAGTTGTGCCGTACCTGTTTCAATGGTCGCAAACCCTTGCTGCAATGAGTTGCTTAATTCATGGGCGCCTTGTTGAATCGTACCTACAATTACTGAAATCTCCGTTACCGATTTCGCCACTTGTTCAGCAAGCTTGCGTACTTCTTCTGCTACAACGGCAAACCCTTTTCCATGTTCCCCTGCGCGCGCTGCTTCGATAGAGGCATTTAAGGCAAGTAAGTTCGTTTGGTTGGCTACATCTTCAATAATATTTACGAAAGAAGAAATTTGTCCAACACGCTCCCCTAAACCGTCCATTTTATGAATAGCCGTGTGCATAATGTTATGGATTTGTTGCATTTGCCCATTGGAAGTCTGCATCTTCTTTGTACCTTCCGATGAAAGCGAAAGCACATTACCGGAAACTGATTCAAGCTTTGTTCCTTGTTCTGCCGTTTCCTTTAATTCGTTCGAAAAATTAGTAACAGCTTCATAGACTTCCGAAATCTCATTCGTTTGCATTTCTATTCCACGTGATAATGTTTCCATTGTTTCAGCAATTGCCTGAGCTCCCGTCGACACTTCGCTTGTCGATTGAGCGAGTATAGCACTTTTGGAGCTTACACTGCTCGATGCATTTGAAACTTCCTTAATCATTTTATGTAGATGTTCCTGCATTTTTTTCATATCTGTCATTAACTGCCCAATTTCATCTTTACGATTATGGTTTTCCATACGATGTGTTAAATCACCTTCACTTAATACATGCAAAAGCTTTGAAGTGTGAATAATCGGCTTAGTTAATGTGCGACTGTAAATTAACGCTACCATTACAGCAAGAATAATGGTGATTATTAAAATGATACCTCCCATACTTACCATCGAGTATATAGTAGATTGGGTTGCCTCAATATTTTGAGTTAAATGTAACCCTCCAATAACAGTTGCTGCCGTCGGGTCTTGCAAAGGTAAAAAGCTTTCAATCACTTTTTTATCCTCATTTTTTATTTGGGTTGCCTCTCCATTTAAAACAGCAGAAATAGCATTCCCCTTTAATTGCATCCCGATATTTTCTTTTTCCGATGCTTCTACAATTTCTCCATTTGTATCAAGCAACTGCAGCTCCACATTTGGCAACAGACTTTGAACATTGGCTACAAATTCTTTTCCAAAACCAATTTGTAAAGTCCCGATTGTTCGTCCATTCCATTCAACCGGCGCAAAAGCTCTAACAGTCAATCCGCTTGAACCATATTCAAAACCGCTATATGTATTTCCTTGTAGGGCACCTTGAATGGCGTCAATTTCGGATTTATCATCTCCGTATTGGGATGGATTATGTCCTCTTACATGTACAGTCCCATTTTCATCACCAATTTCGAAAATGGCCAGCTTGTGCTGTTCACTTAATCTATTAAACAGCGCTTCTCCGTTAGATTGTATAGAGGGGCGTTCTTCTTCTAAAAGTAACTGCTGTATTTCCGGATCCTTTGCATATAGCTCAACTAAATATTGCAGCTCAGCTGCTGTCTGTTCAAAATACTTCGTTACAGAATGTTCAATTTCTTTTTGTTGGGCATACTGTACTTCTTCAAAACTCTCAAATGTTGTAAAGTAATTGTACGTAACCGTAACCAAAACGGGAATAATGCCAACTAATAATAATATGATTATTAGTCGCGTTTTTAAGCTTTTATAGCGCATAGTTACTCCTTCTTAGAAAACTGGTTTATTTTAGTATATTCCTATAATTTCCTTCTTCCAACTGCCATTTTATTACTTATTTACCTCAATTTCAAATCTAATTTTATGTTTAGACAAAAAAGGTTTTTAAAGCAAGACCACATCATTCTACAGCTTTCCGGAAAAAGCGGAAATTCCCCGTCTAATTGGTTAAAAATATCCGAACACATAAAAAAGAATGCACGGGAACATGTTGATTTCCTCATGCATTCTCATACTATTAAATCTCGAACTCTGTTACAAAATCCGTAAGCTCTTTACGCACTCTTGCTTTTGGCAGTTCATCAAAATAGCCGAACTGGAACATTGAAATTACCCGTTCATGTGGTTGAGCTTTTAATGCTTCACGGAATTTCGGATTATCTAAAAATCCAGGTGTTTTCCAGCATGTACCGATACCTTTTTCCCACGCCAGTAGCTGCACGTTTTGTAAATAGCAAGAAGCCGCCGCGTAATCTTCTAGGCGTTCTTTTTGACGAACATCCTCTGTCACTAAAACAAATGCGTAGGCACCCGCTAATGTGAACTTTTTCATTTGAGCAGCAAGTGCATCTTCTGAAAGTTCTTCCCATTTCGGAATAGCGAGATTTCGGAGTAATTCATGTACTTTTGGAAGTTGCTCGCCCGCGCCTACTACTACACGCCAAGGCTGACGGTTGCCATGATTTGGTGCCCATTTTGCTTCATCCAAAATTTCGAACACTGCTTCCTTATCAACTTGCTGTCCGTTAAATAGTTTAATTGATCGACGTTGTAATACTGCATCTCTTACTGATAATGTCATCGACAAAACCCCCTTCTGTTACTATTACTACCTTATCATGAAATTTCAACATTTAACATATTTAGAAGGGTGCTTTACAACGTAAACTCATCCTCAATATGAAAGAAATAGTAGCGCATTTGTGGCGTATAGGCTGTGGAGTCCTCATAAGAATATTCTCGGTCGGCACTGTTCGACGTGTGGGCATTTACATATGGAATACCTTGATCAATTCGCGTTACAATCGTACTATGATCAATTCGTCCGTCCCCCTGGAAATCATAAAAAATGACATCCCCCAACTGTAACTCCTCTACTGAATTTACCCTTGTTGCCCGTAGACCCTGCTTTGACGTTTCCAAATACCAGCGTAGTGAATGGGCAACAGTCCAGCTATAGCTCCAGCGTTCATTCAAGCCAATCATCCACCAGCCTTGCCCACGATTCGGTGCCCCGCGCATTGGCGCACCTCCAGCATATAAACATTGTGAAATAAAATTTGTACAGTCATCCTGAAATCTAGGAAACTCAGGATTAAAGCTATCCCACCATTTATTGGCATAGGCCACTGCAGCCATTCGATTATAGTATGAAGCCAACTTTTTTCTCCTTTTTTCACAGCCTATGTCGAATTTCTTCCTTTTATGTACTTTGTATGAATGTAGAGTGAAAATACCCTGTTTTTGTAAATGTTTGATACAATTATTTTAACTGTATATGATCAAATAATTAATTTTTTATAGAAAGTTTAAGGGGGAATTTAGATGAGACAACACGCAGAACGGGAAATCGTCCTTCCAACGGTTCTATGCGATAAAAAAGGCAACCTGAATCCGGAGGCAATCGGATATGCACGAACACCAATTATCGATTGCAATCTATCCGGTCATTTTATGCGCAAGAAAAAATGGAATTATTGGTGTGTCTTTGGTGAGGAGATTTTATTTTCCGCAACAATTAGTCATTTAGATTATGCTGCAGTGTGCTTCGTCTATTTTCTCGAGTATGAAACACAGCGCTATTTCGAAAAAACAATTTTAATTCCACTTGGGGCAAATGTAAAAATGCCTGAAAAAGTATTGGAAACCATTCAATATAAAAATAGTGAAATGTCGATTGAAATGATGTACTCCAACAATGAAACTCATTTAACGGTCAAAGCACCGGATTTTGACGGGGACCCATTACATGCAGAGCTGACGATTGAGCACCCAAAAAATGATGAATCACTTAATGTAGTCATCCCATGGAATCGTCGAACATTTCAATTTACAGCGAAACATCATACTTTACCGGCTTCTGGTGTCGTACATATTGGCAATCGCCGCTTTACATTTACTCCTGAAGAAAGTTTTGCAGTCCTTGATTACGGACGTGGAATATGGCCTCGTGAAGCAGTATGGAATTGGGGAATGGCCTCACAGCGCGTTCGCGGTCAACGAATCGGCTTAAACTTTGGGGGGAAGTGGACAGACGGTACAGGAATGACGGAAAATGCAGTTTTTGTCGATGGAAAGATGACAAAAATACATGAAGATGTATTATTTCACTATGACCGTACCGATTTTATGAAGCCATGGGCCGTAAAATCGAAGTTCAGCGGGCAAGTCAATTTAATGTTTACGCCATTTTTTGAACGAGTTGCTGAAACCAATGCGAAGGTCATCGTTTCCTCTGTTCATCAAATGGTAGGCTACTATGATGGATTTATTCAGCTTGAAGACGGTACAACTTTACAGATCCAGCAAATGCTTGGCTGTATTGAAGAGCATATGGCGAAGTGGTGAAAATAAATATACGGGTAATAGGTCTTTTTTGACTATTACCCTTTTTTACTAATTTGAAGAATTCCTGCTCTTTATAATTTATTGAGAGTATTGGATATTTCTTGAATCAACTCTTTGTGCATGTACAAATCCCCTAAAATAAATACGATAAAGATTAATAGATATATCCCCAAATATAATTTCGGTCTTTTAGAAGATATTATATAAAAGATATGTGACGTAAGAAATGTAAGCAAAACTATGGTAAACAAACATAATTGATATGCTTTGTTAAATAGCAGCATGATTAAGTAGGCTTGAGCGGGACTCTTTTGCCCATCTAACACATGACTTATTTCTTTATTGATTAACCCCTCTTCAATTGTAAGTACCATCGCTTCTTCATCGTAGTAGTAACTATAACCAGTAAAATTAAAATTGGTTTTCGATATGGAAATTAGAAGTATTACAATTGCAGAAAAATAAATAACTGCTGGTAATAGTCTGTTATTTATTTTAGTAATAGCAATTCCTCCCCTTTAAATATTTGACTGAACAAAAGAGGTGAGCAGGTCATTGAATTCCGCGTAGTTATCATAATTTGCATTATGAGAAGCATTACGGATAATTTTTAATGGATACCCGGTCTTGTCTGCCCAACTATTATTATATTTTCTAACATAGCCGGTCTTGTCGTATTCCCCATAAGTAATTAGAACAGGGCAGTTAAACTGCACTTCCTCTTCTATTTTCAGAAATTCACCATAAACAGCACTTGCTGCTTTCAACATATCCTTTTTTCCTAAGCCCACTAATGTTTTGTACATATTTTCTCTTGCTTCATCTGTTCGTGTACTAGCTTTTGCGCTTGCTTTACAGTAGTAGCTATACGGGTACATTTTGGCAATGGTAGAATAGTGTTTAATCCAAAATAGCTCTGACTTTTTATAGTAATTTTTACCAAATGGTGTTGTGCCTACCCCTATGAAACCTAATACTTTGTCTTCAAATTCCTGAATGAACGACTGCGCAATAAAACCTCCCGCTGACTGTCCCACTAAAAATATTTTATCTATGTTCTCCTGATTGAGTATTGTTAATAGTTCTTCATTAACATTTGTGAAAGTGAAACCTTCATAAGGTCTGGATTTTCCATGTAAAGGGTAATCCCAAGTTATCAATTTATATTCATTAGCCAAATACTCAACTTGCTTATCAAAAAGGGTATGATCCGCTGTTAACCCATGACAAAAAACAATAGCAAATTTCTGAAGAGGAACTATTTCGTTCGTCCAGTAATAGACCGTCCCCCTGCATGATTGAATAGACTTCTCAATCATTGACTATTCCTCCTGAAAAAGTATTACTCTTTTCTATAGTAATTTTATAGTTAAAAGGAAAGATACTATTCGCCACGTCCTGTTTTAATTTTTCTAGAGCCTTTAACGCTTCATTTTTCAGATCTTCAGGGTATTGAAATTTCATACTATTTACTTCAAATTCGTCTTCATCTACAACTTTCCAGTCTTCGTTTTTTCTTTTTATAAAATCCAAGTCCAAATCTATAAAACTAATTTCATTCTGATTTAAAACAGAAGGCATCGCTATGTTGCAATAGGCGGAAATTAATGCCCCTGTCCCCTCTTCAATTTCCATTGCTGCCGTATACCATTTTTTCAAAGGAAAATACTCGATCGAGGTATTATTGATAATATATATGTCTTCTTTAGAATGGTGTATTAGTTTCCTTCCTGGTTTACAAAGCACTAATAGGTAATCCTCCGTTTTTTCAAGAATTTCTCCCTCCCACTCATAATGAGGGATGTTTGGAAATTTTAACGCTTTAATTTTTAGGATCTTATTCAAATTCATCATTCCTATCAAGTTTTTCTACTTGTGAAGTCCAAATTCTATAAATATATTTACCGTTTTCTTCTACTTTATCTTTATGTACAATAAGCTGTAGGTTTAAATAATCTGCCCATTGCGGAAGCAGTTCGGTTAAAAAATCATTTACTTTTTCATCAGGCGTTGCATAACCAACATTTAGTTCTCTAAATAAATAAAGCGAGATATCCGGATATAATGAGTGTGTCCATTCATACACTTCCATCTCAGAATCAAAAATCCTCTTATCTTCTGGATATTGTCCATTTACCCATTTTAACTCCATAAAACATATCCCCCTTTAGCGTGAGATTCAATAAGAAAAAAGCTTTTCCCCATCTTGGAATAACGCACCGTTTTGTTGAAGATCTATTCATTATTTTTTCTAACGATATAAGATATTGCATTAGTTTTTAGCAATACTGGCTTCCCATTTCGAATAATATTGTACTCTAAGGGTTTTACTTCTGATTTCAATACTTCCCACCCTATGTAGAAGCTACTTATTTTTTTCATCATATCTTTTGTTGAAAGATTGATTTCCATAAGTGCATTTAGTTTCTCATTCGTTTCTACGTCTGTTTCTGTAACTTCAGAGTTCACAATAATACAATTTAGCCCGTTATTTTGAGTACCATCTACCATTTGCTGAATTGTTTTATCTAACGCTATTTCTGATTGAACGTGCTCTAAGCTTGAGATGGCTACGATTAAATCATATTCATTTTTATTGATTTTAAAAGATCCAATATCAGCTTTTTTCGTGACTATTACTTCTTCTACCCTATATTCTTTACTATATTGCCTTAATTTTTGTATTGCCGAATCCAGCAAATCAACACACACAACTTTGCCATTTTTCTGCTTTATTGCTTCAGCTATTGGAATACTATTTCTACCCACTCCACAACCTAAATCTAGAACTTTTACATTTTCTTTATTATTAAATATATCTAATAAATCGATTACCGTTTTTACAGGTTTGTATAACCAGGAACCGGCTTCAAATAATTTATAGTTATCGTAACAATAATCATGATACTTCTTTTCTTCACTTCGAATGAAATCAATGTTAGCCAATGCTTTTCCCCATCCCTTACAGCGATAAAATCATCTACCAATTTCACCTATATTTAAAATAAAAACAAATTACATCTTTAGGTGCTTTTTTTAGAATCCTTTAGTAATATTAAACTATTAATTTTAAGGAGGGCATAATGAACACGAAACAATTAAATGAGCAGTTTTATTCGAAAAGAGAACTTGCTGGTACAACCAACCATTGCATATGTGGAGATTGTATTTTTTATGCGGAGCAAATTATGAATAATGATGCGCTTGTCGAGTTTTTACATAGTAAGGGCCTCGACCCACGAAAAGCAGATGAAGTCTGGTGTTACCTTGAAAAAGGAAGTTATAAGTATTACACGGTCGATTTTTTTGAAGTGTACGCAGATAAAGAAGAAACGTATACTTTCAGAAACGCAAAAATTACTATTCAGGACAATATTTACGCTGAAAAAGAAACATCTCGATACGCTTGCACAATCGATGTTGTTTTTAAAATATAGCGGTGAATTCCTCTCTTCCTTTGCTCTTAAAAATCTATATAAAAAGGGTGATTACTTTCATCTAGACAGCATTCAATTCTTTGTCGGAAATTCCCCACTGTCACCATGTTTAAAGCTTCTTCAATTTGAAAAAATCCTACTTGTAAGCTTTCAGGAGAAGTTGTACATTGTCCTCCAACAGGCTTAGCTAGAAAGAGTGTGTTACAAATTGATTTTTTTACATTTTGGAAAATCCCGCAAAACTTTATTACTTCAACATCTATACCGGTTTTTTCTTTTGTCTCCCTAATAGCAGCTTCTTTTAGCGATTCCCCTTCTTCTACTTGACCTCCTGGCATCTCCCAACCTCTCAAAGGTCCTTTGATTAACAGAACTTCGTTTTGATCATTAAGTACAATTGTTGCTGCTGATACAATATGTTTCGGGGGACTATAGATTTTCGTTGTACTTTGTTCCAATAAAAACGCTCCTTCTTTATTTAAATCATTAAATACCCTTCTACACAACAATACCATTATATGGTTTTTATTAACCTAAAATATTTTGAAACCAGCTAAGTTTTTTAAGTCCCTTAGATAAAATTTCTTTATATCCCCAACCTATTTTCTGTTACATCAACCTCCCCCATTTAAGACATGTCCTTGAATGTACGCTTCGTATTTTGATAAGATTATTATCTGACAATGTTACAGACTCAGAAAAAATTAAAACATTGATGATAGGGGGAACGACATGACGGTAAATGAAGATTTCAAACAAGAACAGCAACGGTTGTATGATACGGTTCATTATATGGATCAGATTTTGCATAGTTCGAAAAGAGATATCGAAACAGCTCAGGAAAATATTCGCTCCGCAATGACCAATGTGGAATACTTGGATTCGAGTGACAGCTTCTTAAATATTTTAATGAATACTCGCTTTTTCGAATTGGCTCGCAACCAAAAGGAAGGCTTAGAGGCGATACGCCAAAAACCATATTTTGCGAGAATTCATTTTCAGCGTGAGCAGGAAAATGAAGAATTTCTTTATATCGGTAAAACATCCCTCTTCCATAGCGAAACGCATGAACCCATCGTTGTCGACTGGCGTTCCCCTGTTGCAAATGTCTATTATGACGGACGGTTGGGTGAAATTACATATGACGTTCGCGGTGAAGAGCATACGGGACATTTGTTTGCAAAACGACAATACAAAATCGAAAACGCACAGCTACTCGACTACCGGGACGTCGATTTAACAACGAATGACGAGCTGCTTCAAGAGGCACTCGAAGGTAAAGCTGATGTGCGCCTGACCGAAATCGTCTCCACAATACAGAAAGAACAAAACGAAATTATTCGAGCCCATCTTCGCCAACCGATTCTCGTACAAGGAGCAGCAGGGTCAGGAAAAACAACGATTGCCCTGCACCGGATTTCGTACTTCCTCTATACGATGGGCGATCATTTCAATCCTGAACAGCTCATGATTTTAGCACCAAACCGTTTATTCATCGACTATATCGCAGACGTTTTGCCTGAGCTAGGTGTCGATAAAATTTGCCAAACGACTTATGCTCAATATGTACTTGATGCGTTAAATCTTAAATTAAAGCTGCAAAATCCAAACGATCAGCTCGAACAGCTAGTAGCCGATCAGTCATCCATACATGATGACTGGCCAATTCCGAAAATGAAAGGCAGTCCATTTTATGAGCTATTGATGAATCGCTATTTACAGCATTACGAAGCACAATTGGCCACTTTATTTGATGATGTGTTTATTGAAAAATACCGGATTATGAAAGGCGACCATTTGCGGAAGCTGTTTTTGGTAGAATTTCAATATATGCCTGTTGAGAAACGGCTCGAGCGTATAAAAAAGGTCATTCAAACCGAAGTAAAACGGAAAACATCCGCTGTTCTAACTACATTAAATACACGCTATGAAGACGCGATTGGTCGTGCACTCAATGGCATGCGGGATGCGGAAAAGCGCCGGCATACCGTTACAAAACTAATCGATGAACGTGATGACCGCATTCCAAAAATTAAACAGGAAGCAAAATCCGTCGCTTCGTCCTATATGAAAAAATTCCAGAAAGTAAAAATTAAGCAACTATACCGAACGCTACTTACAAGCCGTGATTTATTATTTGAATTGGCTCCCGAATGGACTATGGAAGAAACAGAGTTATTTTTAGAGGCACACCAAAAAGAGCAATGGGCACTTGAAGATTTAGCAGCCCTTTTATTTTTACATGCGAAAATTAAAGGGATTGAGGATAAATGGAAAATGCGGGTCGTCTTTATTGATGAAGTGCAAGATTACAGCTACTTCCAGCTTGCTGCATTAAAGACGGGTCTTGAAACAGATATGTTCACGATGGTCGGCGATTTGGCACAGGGTATTCACAGCTATCGATCCCTTACAGAATGGCAGCCTGTCCTTGAGCTTTTCCCTCGTGCAACGTATGCTACACTTCAAAAAAGCTACCGGACGACTATTGAAATTATGGAAGTCGCCAATGAAATTTTAATGCAGATGGACGAGGACTTACCACTCGTTGAACCCGTTGTCCGTCATGGAAAAAAGCCTGAGTTTATCACAGCGGAAAACTTTGATGACAACATCATTAAAGACGTGCTGGCAAAAATCCGCGAAAACCGGCATCAATCCATTGCACTCATATGTAAAACAACAAATGAAGCTGTTCAGTTGGTCGGGCAGCTTGAAAACTCAGATATCCCTGCACAGCTGCTCGACGAAAATTCGGCAATCGATCAGCAAAAGCTTCTTGTCATCCCAAGTCATTTAGCAAAGGGATTAGAGTTTGATGCAGTTATTCTCACGTCATTTGACATACCGTATTTTAAAAATGCGCTTGATCGGAAGTTGCTGTATGTAGCCTTAACCCGTGCCATGCATGAACTTTATTTGATTGGTCCTTCGAAAGAGGCTTTTTTAATGAAGTGAGTGGTAACATGGAAGTTTTATTATTGGAAGCACCAATCGTATGCTATATAATGCGATTGGTGTTTTTTGTGATTTATAGGTTCAAAATTACAATTAAAATAATTTAAAACCCGATAATACTCCCTAAAAACAAACCCGAGGACATGTGAAATTGCGCCTCCTAAACCTATGAAGTTTCCTAATCGATTAATAAATGAACAACATCGCTTGTTAGTCATTTTAGGGAATTCCACTGACTATCAAAAATTAAACTTAAGTTATCAAGATATTGAAAAAATAAATATAGTTGGAGATGCGAAGCAAGGTAGTTTCCATCACCCATTTGATTATATAATTGAACTGAAAGTTAAAAATGAAAATAAAATTTATCAATTTAAATGCAAGGGACAAGGACCTTGGTGCGAGGAAAAGGAATTAAACTAACTGCTCCGTTAGTTGGAGAACATCGCCTTATATATAGATTTCTCAACTCTTTCCAATATCTAATTAGCAAGTGTTTTAACAATGGAATTAACAAAGGCACATAAATTTATGCGATGTTACTGATCCCTGTACTAATTGCGTACGTGTATATAAATAAATGGTGTAGCAACAACGAAAACAAGGACATCAATTCATATGCGAATTGTGTCCCTGAACACTATTTTTTATATTGTTTTCTCCCTATTAACCGAAGCTGTTAGTAAAATTTGCTCATCTTTTTACCCAATATAAATATAATAATCCAACTGTGATGACTTCATAAAGCCGGCCTTTTCATATACACGGAGTGCACCCATATTTTCAATCTCCACATCAAGTAAAACGGTCTTATCACCAGAACGAATCGCATAGTCCTTCACGAAATTTAAAATCTGCGTACCTACACCTTGGCGCTGTCTATTCGGAGATACAGCAAATGCAGTTATCCATTGTACTTCGCCTTCTTTACGAGTTGTCACAGTTCCGACAACTTCCCCATCCGTTTCCGCTGTCCACATTACTAAGCCTTCTGTCGTCGTATTAAACTCGATCAGCTCCAATGATTCTTCACGCATATCGCCAAAAGCATCACTAAAAATTGAAATGAGCGCTTCGGTATCCTTTTGCATGAAAGGACGTAAAGTTACCGCCCCCTTATTCTCCATAACTTCCGCATGGGCCTCTAAAGTCGCTTCAGAAAAACTGTATAAATACCCGTTTTGCTGTAAAAACTCTTTTCCATATTTAGAGCCTTCCACTACTAGAGCGAGCTCCCCTTCACTTTTACGTATCGCCATTCCTTCTTTTAGCACGTTTAAAATCGCTGTTCCTATTCCAAGCTGACGATACATTGGGGCAACCAGCATCGACCATTCATACGTATTTAAGCCCATTAGATCCACCGCAGTTCCTGCCCCAACTAATATATTTTTTTCATCATCATATACTAGAACATAAAACCCGCGTATTTCATAACTTTTTGCAATTGTTAAATTCATAACTTGATTTAATAGGATGCCATCACAAACAGCCGCTGTTTTACATAAATTTTGTACTTCTTCATATGTTTCTTGATCTAAAGGAAACGACACAGTAATTGCCGATAAATTCATTCTTTCTACTCCAATTCTATCTTCTATAATGTTTCTATTTTAGTAAAGCTCACGTAGTTACGCAACAATAGCGCGCAATAATCCCTTTTTTAATGCATACAAAATAATACCCTTATTTTTCTCCTAGTTATACACGACAATAAGAGTACGACATTCTATTGATGTCAATTACAATAAATATGTATAATTTTAACTACTCTTCTTTCGAAATTAAGGTATAATAATCCTATTAAATGCTTATATATGTATATAATTAAATTTTTTTAATGACCAATGGATGTTGCCTCATTATAATTATAGTAATAATTTATTAAACAAGGAGATTTAGCGTATGACAAATGACCAAACTCTTTCTGTTAAAATTGAACCAATACTAGTTACTCCTTTCCCTTCTTTTATACTTCTATCAAATGGAACAATCGTTAAAGAAAATTTTCATCATTTTGGCTATTCAGAACATCAAACTAAAGAACTAAAAGAAAATCCTGTTTTCCACACACTTTTTTCAGAAGTAAGTAACGAGACTATGGAGTCCATCTTAACAAGTCCTGTAGCTTTATGTTTACACAACGTTCCAATAATGATGGAAGCCGGGCCTTCCAAAATATGTACGCTATATACAAAACCTATCTCCTTTGAAAATAAGGAAGCCATTTTCGTTTTATGTATTCCTAATGAAGAGATTCGTTTATTGGATGACGAAATGCAGCATTTAATAGATTTAAAGAGCGGTATTCATCAATCATTTATGACTGTGACACTGGATCAAGATGGTTTTATCATACAAACCAACCAACAATTTTTAAAGGCAAGCCATTGGACACCAAAGCGTGTTCTCGGTAAAACGTTTTGGCAACTATTCCCGAGTAACGGTGAGTCAGAAAAGATTGCTCAGGAAATTTGGAAAACATTACAAAACGGGCAAATCTGGCAAGGTGATGTGGAAAAGGTTACGAAGGACGACGAACCTTATTGGGTGCATTTAACCGCCATTCCAATGCTTGGACCGGCACCAGAGCTAAATCAATATTTTCTTATTGAACGAAATATTACAAAGGAAAAGTCGATTCAGTTCCAGCTTGAAAAAATTGCCTATATCGATACTGAAACAGGGTTGATCAATGTGCACCGCCTTGCACAAGTCGTCGATGAAATGATTCAGGAAGGTCGTCACTTTTCGTTTGTTTACTTAAGTATCGATAAATTTTATACCATTAAAGATCTGCATGACGGTAGTGCTGAGAAATCACTTATCATGGAATTCACAAAGCGTCTGAAAATGTATTTCCAAGATAGTACAATGGCCCGTATTAACGAAAACGATTTCGTTGTGATAACACCTCTGCCTGAATGGTTTACACAAGGTTTCCTGAATTATTTGCAGCAAAACCCAATATACAATGGAAATATTGCTGTTCCCCTTTCCATAAGCGGTGGCATTACTCGCTACCCTGAAGACCAATTGACCTTTACACACTTGATGAAGGCATCATTGGCTTCCATTACGTCTGTCCGTAATGCAGGTGGTGACCGAATTGTTTCGTTGTCAAAATCTTCACATGTTACATTGAATCGTAACTCAATCATTGAAAAGCGTTTATTGCTTGCATTAGATCAGAAAAATTTACATGTACTCTACCAGCCACAGCTCGATGTAAAAACAGGAAAATTTATAGGTGTGGAAGCATTAGTTCGCTGGGATGATGAGGAAATTGGTGTCGTATCTCCAGATGAGTTAATTCCAATAGCGGAGGAAACAGGTCTTATTAATAATATCGGTTCATTTATGCTCGAAAAGGCATGTGAGCAAGCCGTTCTTTGGAAAAAGGCTGGTCACAATATTAAAGTAAGTATTAACTCTTCTGTCCGTGAGTTCCGTGACAAAAACATGGCAAAATCGATTTTGGCTACTCTTGAACGTACAGGTTGCCCTGCCGATTTACTGCAAATCGAAATTACAGAGAAATTTGCACTGGAAGCAGAAGCCGAAACAAGCATCATTAAACAGATGCGTACGCTTGAGAACGAAGGAATTGTTTTTGTGTTAGATGACTTCGGTACAGGCTACGGCTCATTCCGTTATATGCAGCTATTGCCGATTTCTATTTTGAAAATCGATCAAACCTTTATCCGCTCTCTGAAGTTGGAAAAAACGCAGCAGCTCGTTAATGGCATGGTACAGCTTGGCAAGTCGATGAATTTAACTGTAGTTGCAGAAGGTGTTGAAACAGAAGAGCAAAAAGAATTCCTAACAAATATCGGCTGTGATATTTTACAAGGGTACTTTATTAGTAAACCAAGCTCTCCTAATGGCATTTCATCTTTACTTGTATAGTAAAGAAGCTCGTAAGGCAACTGCAAAACAGTGCATTACGAGCTTCTTTTTTTCGATTTCATAAAGGATTGCATTGAAGTCTTCCCCTGGCTCAATAGCCGGAATATAATTTGCATAAATACTTCTGCGAAAACAAGCCCCATAGCGATGGCTCCAGATATCATAAATGCCCGCATCCCATTTTGCAGCCCCATAATATAATCGAGCTCCATAACATTACGCATTGTATTGTAGGCTATTCCTCCAGGCACAAGCGGAATAATTCCTGAAACACTAAAAATAATCATTGGCATTCTAAATTTGCGTGCAAAGAAATACGCTACTAATGACACAACAAATGCCCCCAGAAAAGAGGCTTGTACCTCGTCGACTCCGATATCAATCATGACATAATAAATTGCCCAGCCGACCGCACCGACTAAGCCACATGCTGGAATTGTTTTTGTTGGTGCATTAAAAATTACACCAAAGCACGCTGTTGCAACGAAACTAATAACAATCTGAATAAAAACACTATCCAACATCTAGCTTTCCTCCCTATAGTAAAATTTTAAAAGGACAGAACAAGTGCAATACCCGAACCAATCGCAAACGCTGTTAGGAACGCCTCAGCGCCTTTTGCCATTCCTGCTGTAAAATGCCCAGCCATCATATCCCGTACCGCATTTGTAATAAGCAAACCAGGAACGAGCGGCATAACCGAGCCAATAATGATTTTATCGATTTCTATTCCGTAGCCATAATGAATTGCAGCAGATGCCACAATACCTATGGCCACCGCGGCAAGAAATTCCGAGAAAAATTTCACGCGCGTCATGTTATGAATAATGGTAACGATATATAAACCTAACCCTCCTGCAATAAAAGCAGCCGGAATGTCTTTCACGGTCCCGTTAAACAGCAGTAAAAAGGCACCGCTCGCTATACTCGCAGCAAGAACCTGAATGGCTATTGGAAGGAAATAATTCGTTTTTTCTATTTTCTTCAACTCTTCATAAGCTTGTTCAATTGATATTAGGTGGGATGTAAGCTTACGCGAAACATTATTAACAAGAGCAATTCGATGTAAATCCGTAATTCTTGTTGGAATCGATGTAATTCGTGTAGGTTGCGTTTTACCAAGAGAAAAAATAATTCCTGTTGGCGTTACGTAGCTTTGTGCATCCATCATGTTTTGAGAACGGGCCATACGCAACATCGTGTCTTCCACTCGATACGTTTCCGCACCACTTTCAATCATGATACGGCCTGCAAGTAAAAAGCAGTCTATTGCCATTTCAGTATGTTCAGCATCCATACGATGGACCTCCTTCCACTTCTTAGCTCATATTACTTGAAGCACCAATAAAATAACAGCCTTTTTTCATACAATATATGCTACTATGATAGTGTATTTTCTAAAATGTTTAATTAATTTAATATATTTTTTATAGCTTCACTTGAATGTCCATTTTTAATAGAAAGGAACCGAAGTACATCATGACAAACCCTTACAGAAAACGTCGTGGTCCTTGGATTGATTTAACCCTCATTAGCTCTATCATTTTACTGGGAGCTATTACTATCTATTTAACTGTTTTGAGCGATAACCCTCTTTTTCCGAGCAGTGAGGAAACATCTGCAAAAGAGCACGAGTCCACTACAAGTGAAGAGCCATCAATTTTTCCTGGTGTAAAGATTGTCACAGACATTTCAAATGATAAAAATATGCCTTTCGCAATCCAATATCCACTTACGGAATACGAAGCGTTCAATCAAGCGGTCAATACGTATATCGAAGAATCAAAAGAATATTACATAAGCATGATGCGCCTTCAGCAAAATGTAAATGAATTAACTGGCGAACTAAACATTAGCCTCAATACATTTGAGTATGACCATTACTACTCCTTCGTATTAACGAATAAGACGATTTTAAATGCAGTGGAGCAACAGACAACAATCACAACATTTTTAATCGACAATGAAACCGGTGAATTATTCGATATTCGCACACTCCTGAATGAAGATCTAAAAAGTTTGGAAACCTTTGCTGCACATGTTCAATCTGAAATTGCAAAGAACGCAGCCTATAAAGATTATATTAAGGAAAAAGAGCTCGCTTCTGCCACTCAACCGAAATGGCGATTATTTAAGCGCTTTGCATTAAAGGAAGATTCCCTCATTATTTACTTTAATGAAGGAGAAGTGACAGAACTTGAAGCAGGAATGCCGACAGTGGAAATGTCTCTATCATTCATCAACCCGCTTTTAGCCTCGGATTTCCAAATTGAGATGCAGGCAGAGGAAACGATTGTTCCGAAAAATGATAAGAACCCTTCAAAAAAACGAATTGCACTTACGTTTGATGATGGACCACACCCGGAAGTAACGAAACAGATTTTACTACTCTTAGAAAAATATGATGCAAAGGCAACTTTCTTCATGCTTGGCAGCCGTGTTCAATATTATCCTGAATTGGCGCTTAAAGTGCGTCAGGCTGGTCACGAAATTGGCAACCATTCTTGGACACACGGTGTTTTAACGAAAATGTCTCCATCGGAAATTCAAAAAGAGTATGAATCTACAGAACAGGCCATTATAAGTGCTACCGGTGAAAATTCGACTGTATTCCGTCCGCCGTATGGAGCGGTTAATAATGAAGTACGTAAGCTTATCCCTTGTAAAACGGTTAACTGGACAATTGATACCCTCGATTGGAAGCACCGTGATTCAGAAAAACTTCTGCCAATGCTAAAAGATGGATTACATAACAATGCGATTGTGTTAATGCATGATATTCACCAATCTACCGCAGACGGATTAGAGCCAGTACTCGCCTATTTACAAGATGAGGGCTACGAGTTTTTAACTGTTACTGAAATTTTGAAGTATCACTAGAATATGACGAAAGGGTGATTATCTCTATTATCGAGATAACCACCCTTTTCTTTTATTGAAATGCCTTTACTACAATACCTTGCTGCTCCAATTTCGTACGGGTCAGCTGGGCAAATTGTACGGCATGCTCCCCGTCTCCATGCACACAAATACTATGTGCCTGAAGTGGGAATTTCGTATTCTGAACGGAAGTGACTGTTCCTTCCTTTATCATCTCTATTATTTGTGCGACAGCCCTTTTTCCGTCTGTAATAAGAGCATTTGATTCGTTGCGCTTTGTAAGCGTGCCATCTTGCTGATACGTCCGATCTGCAAATACTTCGTGCACGGTTTTTAAGCCCACTTTTTCTCCTGCCCTCGTCAATTCACTCGAAGCTAAGCCATATAAAATTAGCTCAGGTGATACATCATATACAGCTTGCGCAATTGCTTGTGCTATCTTTTCATTTACCGCTGCCATATTATAAAGCGCTCCATGTGGTTTAACATGTTGCATTTTCACCTTTTTAGTTGTTAAAAACCCTTGCAGTGCACCGATTTGATAAACGACGATATCATATGCCTCTTGAGGAGAAATCTTCATTTCCCTGCGCCCGAAGCCATTTAAATCAGGAAGTCCCGGATGCGCGCCGATTTGCACATTGTTTTTTACTGCAAGCTCCACCGTTTCGCGCATGACGCTTGGATCTCCTGCATGAAACCCACAGGCAATATTGGCAGACGTAATATAACGTAAAACTTCCTCTTGCTCCCCCAGCTTATATCGCCCAAAGCTCTCGCCTAAATCACAATTTATATCAACCGTATACATAGCCTCTCCCCCAGCAACTGTCTGAATGTTATGCTATTATCATGCCATATATAATGTTTCATTCCAATAAAGAGGTGAAATTCTATGCCGGTTTTACAATTCAGGCAACTAAGCGACAACGCACTATTTGTTCAATTTAGTACGACGATTAATGAGCAAGCACACTACGAAATACAGCAAGCCATTACGATGCTCCAACAACAACCTTTCCCTGGATTTATCGAACTTGTGCCGAGCTATACGAATTTTTGTGTTTATTATAACCCATATATTGTTCGGACGTCTTTACCGTTCAAACCATTTAAAACGAGCGCTGAAAAAGTACAAAACTATATTGAAAACCTACTTAAACATCCGGAAAATTTCCCCTCGGAAACTGGCCGGTTAATTGATATTCCTGTTCTTTACGGTGGTGAATATGGTCCTGACTTAAACGATGTTGCACGTGTTAATGGATTAACACCGGAACAAGTGATAGATATACATACCTCTAAACAGTATCTCGTCTATATGCTCGGCTTTGCACCTGGGTTCCCATTTTTGGGCGGAATGGATAAACGGATTGCAACACCACGTCATTCCACTCCAAGACTACAAATCGCGGCTGGATCAATAGGGATTGCAGGAGAACAAACAGGCATTTATCCACTTGCAACACCAGGCGGATGGCAAATTATCGGTCGGACTATGACACCATTATTTTTGCCTGACAAAAAACCTCCTACATTATTGCGAGCAGGTGACCGTGTTCGATTTGTAGCCGTAAAGGAGATCACTTCATGCTAAAGGTTATGAAACCAGGAATTTTTTCTACAATTCAAGATGGAGGGCGAACTGGCCATCAACAATATGGCCTTATTGCAAGTGGTGTGATGGATTCAGTTGCCTATCGAATTGGCAATGCGCTGCTAAAACAATCCGATAAAGCAGTAATTGAAATGACATTAAATGGAGGGTCATTCGAATTTAAAAAAGCTACAGCATTTGTTTTAACAGGGGGAATGATGCACGCAACACTTAATAATCAGCTAGTTCCCATGTATAAAGTCATTTCCGCTAAAGCAGGTGACGTATTAACGTGTGGGACAATAATAAATGGCGCAAGAAGCTATTTCTGTATTGCAGGAGGATTTTTAGTAGATGAAATACTCGGTAGTCGAAGCACATATTTAAAAGCAAAGTTCGGCGGTTATAAAGGTCGGTCACTGCAACGAAAC
Source organism: Solibacillus ferritrahens (assembly GCF_037027585.1). Lineage (NCBI taxonomy): Bacteria > Bacillati > Bacillota > Bacilli > Caryophanales > Caryophanaceae > Solibacillus > Solibacillus ferritrahens. The sequence goes on from NZ_JAXCLE010000024.1 coordinate 33,471, forward strand.
GATGAAATTCCTTATGAAGAAACGTGGGTAAAATACCCAGCCTATCAAGTGAACATAAAGAACTTTTACGGAAATTCACCAATTCGCATATTACAAGGTACCGAGTGGCTGCAATTTAGCCGTGGTATGCAAACTAGCTTTATAAATCAATCTTATACAATTTCAAACAAATCCGACCGTATGGGCTATCAATTAGAATCCCACACGTCCATACTTCTTGAAAAACCGTTTCAATTACTTTCCGAAGCCGTCACATTCGGGACGATCCAATTGCCACCGAGTGGACAGCCAATTCTATTAATGACAGACCGACAGACAACCGGAGGCTATCCGAAAATTGGGCAAGTAATTAGCGCAGATCTACATCGCTTAGCACAACTTACTCCACAACAGAAGCTCCAATTTCAACTTGTGTCACTCGAACAGGCCGAAGAAGCGTATTTTGAACTGGAACAGCAATTACGCTTGATCGAAGCCGTTCTGAAATAGAAAAACCTCGTAAAAGAAGAGTTCTACTTTTACGAGGTGGAATTTTTCTTACAATTCTTGTCTTAATGCCTGCATTACTTCGATTTTCGTTGCTTTTCGTGCCGGTCTTAATCCTGAAATCATCGCAACACCGATACTAATTGTTGCGGCAATCACTACTAACTGCCATGGAATAGCTGAAAATTGGATATTGCTGAAGTTTGCTTCTCCTGTTGCTGCCTCTAAAACAATCGGCAGTAAAAGATTAGATGCAAAACTTACTAAGTATGAGATCGCAATAGCTAGGACAGTCCCAATAACACCTATAAATGTACTTTCCATTAAAAATAGTCGCTGAATCAGTTTCGGGCTCGCCCCAATCGCCTTTAATACACCAATTTCCCGTGTACGCTCTGTTACTGCCATTGTCATCGTATTGAATATACCAATTGATGCAATCAGTACTGCAATCGTCCCAACAAATATCAGCCCTACTTTTAATACTAAGAAAAAGATATTTAATTCATCAAGCTGTTCGGTAACAGAATAGACACCGTAGCCTTTTCCACGTAAATCTTCCAAGATCGGCTTCACGTATTCTAAGCTTTTTGCATAAATATCATAACGCTCATTAAATAATTGGAAATCACTCGCGCTGTCGTCAACCATTACTTGCTTAAAGCTGTTTTCAAGAGCTGTACGCTGTTCATCCATCATATAAATTCTATTTTCAATTACCCATTGGTATCCAGGTCTTGGCATTACACCAACAATCGTATATGTCATACGCTCTGAAAGCTTGTCCGGATTATCATGCGAACTTATCGCAAGTTCAATCTCCTTACCGATTAATGAACTCTTATAGCCTTCTTCTTCTCCGTTATAATAAGTACCCTCTGCTTCTGCCGCTTTTGATTTTTCCTCGATCAATTTGCGGTCCGCCTCATTTAATAACGTTTGACCGAAATGATAACCGACAACAATTTCATTTTCATTTTTCGGGTATGTGCCTTCTGCTAACGGCTTTGCTATAGAGGCATAATCAGTGAAGTTCGTTAACCGGACACCAGAAATTGTCTCACGGTCTTCAAAAAAGCTTTTCGCCTCTGCATCCATTGTCGTTGTTTTTAAAACAGTTTGTACATTTTCTACCGATTCAATTTCTGCTACTTCCTCTGCCGTAAACTGTGCGTCTCCGCCCATAACCTCAATTTTTGTGACGCTTTGATTCGATAAAATTTCTTCCTCCATTGAAGCCTGCAGCCCAAATCCGATTGAAGCAAGAACGATTAAAAATGCACAACCCATTGTAGCGGCAAGCACCGTCATAAATACACGTAGTTTGTTTTTCTTAATATGCTGCAAAACAAAGTCTATTTGGTCTTTAAATAACACGGTGATCACCATCCTTTACTAACTTGCCATCATGCATACGGAAACGTTTATCCGCTATCATCGCAACTTCCTCATCATGCGTAATAATAATAAATGTCAAATCAAGTTCACGATTTAACTGCTGAATAAGCATCAGAATATCTTGCTCAGTTTCCGAATCCAGGCTCCCTGTAGGCTCGTCTGCCAATAATATTGGGGCATTCGTTACAAGTGCTCGTGCTATACTGACACGTTGCTGTTGCCCACCTGATAGTTCGTTCGGGTAATGATCCGCTACTTCCGTCAAACCTACCTTCTTCATAATCATTTCAACACGTGTTCTGCGCTCTGAAATTTTCATCCCTTTTAACTTTAAAGGTAATTCAATATTTTCAAACGCTGTTAAACTTGGCATCAGTTGAAAGTTTTGAAATATAAAGCCATAGTTATCCAATCGAAACTTGGCGCTTCCTGCTTCATTAAGTGACGCAATTTCCTGTGCATTGACGACAATCGAACCATGCTCTGGCTTCATAAAACCAGCTAATATTTGAAGTAATGTAGATTTACCCGAGCCACTTTTCCCTACGATTGCCACAATCTCTCCGCGCTTTACATCAAAGGATACATCCCTCAGCACGGGTACTGTTTTTTCCTTCCCTTTTTTACCGATTGAAAATGTATGTTGTAAGTTATTCACTTTAATCATCATTGTTCACTCCTTTTCCCATACATTCAGTGTAAACGATAAATCTTAATATTTAGAAAGGCTAAAAATGAAGATATTCTTAAGAAATAGAGGTAAGTACAATAAGTTGCGATTTTCCTTTGGCGGGAGCTGCATAACAAAGGGGGTCTGCCTATATCGTTACGTTCCAGGTGCGTCGCTATGCCTACGCTCAAAGGTTTACCAAGGGAAACGAAAAGGGAAGGCAACTTGTCACTTCACTAGTTCTTTCAAATAAAAAAACCGCAAGCACATTCTTTGTGCCTGCGGTTATATATTGTTAAAATCCTACCGTTTGCTGCTTTTCAAAGGTTTTCCCATTGAAACTTGTTACCTTGGATGGAGACACTGTAAACAATTGATCATCTACATATAATAATCGTTGTACTACATTATAATAATCTTCGTATTGTTCACCAGGACGTGCCTTTTCCATCATATCAGCAACAAGCTCAATTCCTGAAGCAGTTACTTTATAAATGTGTGCACCCGTTCCTTCATACTTTAATCGGTCTTCCTCTTCTGTCGGTGAGTAAAGTGTTACAGGGAATCCATAATAGTTTTGGCGTGGATCTCTGAATAACGCTTTATGGTCGTGTTGGACAGTAGAATATGTGCCGCGTCCTCCTATCACAACCGCTTGTTTTTCTTTCGGATTATTGAAATCTGTTACATCAAACAAGCTCAGTTTCATACCTTTCGTTAAAACGATTGGCTCTTTAGAACCTTCTTCCATTCGAACTTCCGTATCATAGCCAATTCCAAGTAAATGATTTTCATCAATCGGATGCAGGTAATTACTGAAACCTGGAATTTTCAGCTCCCCTAATACTTTTGGAGCTTTCGGATTTTCTGTATCAATGACAAACAGCGGGTCAGTTTCTCTAAATGTTACTAAATACGCTTTATCACCCATAAAACGAGCAGAGTAAATACGTTCGCCCTTTGCTAAATCCTTGACTGCCCCAACCTGCTTCATATTTTCATCTAAAATAAATAAATGATTTTTCGAATTTGCTGCAGTTCCCCAGGCGTTGCCTTCTGTCGTGGCAATACGGAAGTGACCATCATGCTCATCCATTGAAAATTGATTTAATATAGAACCTGTTACTTCTCCTTGTGCCTCCATTTTTAAAGCTGTTTTATCTACTGAAATTTTGTAGATTGTCGTTTCATTATTTTGTGGTGCTGGCATGATATTTGAGACGGTTGTATCTGCGGTATCAATTTCCGGCCAGAAACCGTAATGATTCGTTGACGCAATATAGATCGCATTTTCGGACATATACATTTGACCGCTGCTTCCTAAAAAGCTCTCTGTTTTCCATTCATTTGACTTCACATTGCTGACATCGATAGCCGAAACGATCAAATAGTTTGGCTCATTGCTTTCCGGTAAAAGACGGATTTTATCAATTGGCATAACCGTTTCCTTTTTACCATCATACGTAGACGGACGCAACTCAACATTCGGTGTCTCTTGAAGCAGCCAGTAGTTCGGTGTAAGACTCGACACTACATATAAAAAGTTCCCAGATTTGCGAATGTTTAATATTCCTCCGTCATGGCCTACTTCACGTACCAATGCTGCATTCTTAGCATCGCTAACATCATAAAACGCTACTGTTGATACGGATTTTCCGTCATAAGGTTCTTTCTGTGTTTGAACATAAGACGAGTAACCAACAATTAGTGTTTTATCATGTATCATTAGATGATTCGGATAAATATCTTTACCAACTGTTATACGCTTCACCACTTTTAAATCTTTCGTATCGACAATCGCTACCTTGTTATCAATAATCGTGTAAATATATCGACCATCTGTAACCGTAATGTCACCTTCATCAATACCCTCTACTTGATTATTTGTAGTAGAATGACTCGGCCCCCCGCTACTTGGTGCACTTGTATCAGACTTTGCGGATTCCTCTGTTGCCATATCGTTTGTTACCATATCGTTAAATCGATTCGATAATGCGTTTTCTGCCGCTAAAAACGCGCGAAAATAATCTTTTAAATCTTCAGTTGTAACAATATTTTTTACTTTCTTAACGACTTCAAGTGCCACAGACTGTTCCTGCTGCAATTTAGTTTTCTTAGAAAAGGCATCTTTTTTGATTTGAAGTGTGTATTTCCCTAAATTTAACCCATCTACAGATAAAATTTTCCCACTGCTATCAATCGAAAGTTTAGCCTTTGTAGCCTTCTCATTTTCATCTAATACAACGATAGAACCATCCGTTAAACTTCCCTTTGTAATTGGTTGCTTTAAAGTAATCGAATACGTTTCCCCTTCAAATAAAATACCCGTTGCTTGCACTTCTGTGTTTTTAATAAAGAAAAAATAGCCAAATACTAAAACCGCGCCAAGTGAAGTAATGAGCCCCATTCCAAAAAGCTTGCCATTTTTCATAAAAACCCTCCTTTTCCATACTTTTGTATTTAATTAGACTTGGAAATAACGGAAAGGTTACAAAGCAAAAAAATTTTTTTATGAAATTCACAAACTTTTGCAAATAAAAAACCTCCGTTTTAGATTATGAACTGAACCCCGAATAGTGGACACTTTAAAAAAAAGTGACCTATTCGGGTTTTTTCTATTTTCATTACTAGAAATCCTCGTTATACTGACCATACGATTTAAGAACGGGAGAACATC